>JAXDIC010000018.1:0-5292 GCA_034664185.1 Thermoleophilaceae bacterium | reverse complement strand
AACGACGGGATGTCCTCGTACCCGCAGGTGGCCATCGACGTGCGCAGGCTGCCCATGAGGTTGAACGTGCCGTCGTTCTCGTGCGCGGGTCCGAGCAGGATCTGCTCGAGCGTGCCGTTCTGCGTGGACTGGACGCGCGCGCCGCGCGGCAGCGCCGGGTGGAAGGTGGCCATGCCCCAGTGGAAGCCGTGGCCGGGCGCCTCGTAGGCGCGGGCCAGCGGCGAGCCGATCATGACGGCGTCGGCCCCGCAGGCGAACGCCTTGGACACGTCGCCCCCGTTGCGCATGCCGCCGTCGGCGATGACCTTGATGTACTCGCCGGTCTCCAGCATGTGCTGCGAGCGCGCGGCCTGGACGTCGGCGATGGCGGTGGCCTGCGGCACCCCGATGCCCAGCACCCCACGGGTGGTGCAGGCGGAGCCGGGCCCGACGCCCACCAGCACGCCCACCGCGCCGGTGCGCATGAGGTGGAGCCCGGTGGAGTAGGACGCGCAGCCTCCGACCATGACCGGGACCGGCACCTCGCGGATGAACTCCTTGAGGTTGAGCGGCTCGCTGGTGACCGACACGTGCTCGGCCGAGATGACGGTGCCCTGGATGACGAGGATGTCGAGTCCGGCGTCGAGCGCGGCCTCGTAGTAGCGGGTGACGCGCTGCGGCGTGAGCGACGCGGCGCACACCACGCCCTGCTCCTTGATCTCAGCCACGCGCTGGGAGACGAGGGCCTCCTTGACGGGCTCCTGGTAGATGCGCTGCATCTCCGCCGTGGCCTGCTCGGGCGGGAGCTGCGCGATGCGCTCCAGCTGCTGGTCGGCGTCCTCGTAGCGCGTGAAGATGCCCTCGAGGTTGAGGACGGCCAGCCCGCCGAGCTTGCCGACGATGCCCGCCGTGGTGGGCGACACGACGCCGTCCATGGCCGCCGCCAGGAGCGGCAGCTCGAACCGGTAGGGCCCGAGCGTCCAGGCGATGTCGATGTCATCGGGGTCGCGCGTGCGCCGCGACGGGACGATGGCGATGTCGTCGAATCCGTATGCGCGGCGGCCCTTCTTGCCCCGTCCGATCTCTACTTCCATGGCGGCATCCTAGGTTCGGAAGCGGACTGAATTGGACCTTAGCAGCGGCCCTCCGGCGCCCGGGAGGGGGCGCTGCCCGCTAATTGCGGGAAGAACCCGGCCGGGCTCAGCCGCCGGCCTGCAGCGCCGGCTCGACCAGCTGCTCGACCTCGACCTGCGGCGCCAGCCGCTCCACAGCGGCCGGATCCACGACGCCCGCCCCGAAGTGCTGGATCGACTCTGCCCCACACGCCACGGCGGAGCGCAGGCAGTCGTCCGGCGAGGCGCCGGTGTAGCGCGACGCCACGTAGCCGGCCAGGAACGCGTCGCCCGAGCCGACGCCCGAGCGGTTGTCCACCAGTCCCGGGTCGATGCGCGCGCGGTAGAGGTGTCGATCCCCGTCGTGGCCGAGCAGGGCCACGCACCCGGTGGCCAGGGTGAGGATCGCCTCCCGCGCGCCCATCTCCACCATCTCGCGCATGGCCAGCGACTGCTCCTCGTCGTCGCCGAACTCGTGCCCCACCAGCTCCTCGGCCTCGGGCTGGTTGGGGGTGACCACGGTGGGCTCGGCGCGGGTGCCAAGCCGCAGCGCCTCGCCCTCCGAGTCGAGCACGGTCTCCACGTCCAGGCGCCGCAGCTCCTGGATCAGCCGCGAGTAGAGCTCGGCCGGGACCCCGCGTGGCAGGCTGCCGGAGAACACGCACACGCCGGCGCCCTTGGCCAGGTAGAGGAGCTTGTCCACGAACAGCTCCAGCTCGGCCTCGGACACCTCGGGCCCGCGCTCGTTGATCTCGGTCTGGACGCCGTTGGTGGGGTCCACCACCGCCGTCGAGGTGCGGGACTCCTCGTGGATCCGCACAAAGTCGTTGAGGATCGCCTCCTCGGTGAGCTGCTCGATGATGCGCGTGCCGGTGGGACCGCCCGCGACGCCGGTCGCGATGACCGGCTGGCCGAGCGCCTTCAGCGCGCGCGCCACGTTGACGCCCTTGCCGCCCGCCATCGCGGTCTGCTCGACCGCGCGGTGGCGCCTTCCCAGGCGGAAATTGGGCACGGCGAGCGTCTTGTCGATCGCCGCGTTCAGCGTGACCGTGATGATCATCTCTCGTCTCTCCCCCGCGTTCTCGCGAGCAGCGGGACCCCCATGCGGAACAGCGCCAGAAGGACGATGCCCGCGACCCCGAAGGCTAGCGCCCACCCGTTGCCGCCGGCGTAGAGCGCCGCCCTGCGCAGGAAGCTTGCCCCTGGCGTGGGCTCCGCCGTGACGAGCGCGACGCGCGCCGCGCGCCTGCCGTCGACGACCACGCTGACGCTGCCCACGCGGCTGCCCGCCGGCAGCGGCCCGGTGAGGTGCAGCGGGGAGGGCAGGTGGACGCTGGTGCGCACCCGAGCGCCGCGCCGCACGCTGAGGCGGATGTCGCGGGCGGGGCGCAGCCTGACGTGCATCCCGTCGAAGTACTGGACGGCCACGAGCGCGAGTGCACGATCGCGCGAGACAGGCTGGACCTCCCGGAACCGGTCCAGCCCGTAGCGCAGAAGCGCGAGGCTCTCGGCGTTGCGCGCCGCCTCGCTGGGCTCGTGGAGCACGACGCTGATCACCTGCGTCGCACCGCGACGGGCCGCGCCAACGAGCACGTAGCCGGCCTGCCGCGTGTGCCCTGTCTTCACGCCGTCGACGAACGGGACGGTGCGCACCAGCTGGTTGCGGTTGGCGATCGTGCGCGGGTGCGCGCCGCTCTTCAGCCTCGCGCCGGGAAGGTCGACGATCTTGGCGAAGCGCGGATCGCCCATCAGCCGTCGTGCCAGCTTCGCCAGGTCGCGGGCACTGGAGTAGTTCCCCGGATCGTCGAGGCCGATCGGATTGGAGTACCTGGTCTCGCGGAGCCCCAGCCTGCCGGCCTCCGCGTTCATCTCCTGGACGAAGGCGCTCTCGGACCCTCCGATCCCGTGCGCGAGCGTGGCGGCCGCGTCGTTGGCGCTGGCCAGCAGCAGGGCTCGCAGCAGGTCGTGGATGGTCATGCGCTCGCCGGCGACCAGGCCGAGCGTGGACTCCGCGGGGGACGCTGGATAGGCGACCGCGACCAGCTCCTGGCTGGCGCGGGCGCGCCGCAGGGCGATCTCGGCCGTCATCAGCTTCGTCGTGCTGGCGATGGGCCTCTTGTCGTCGGCGTCCTTGGCGTAGAGCACCGCGCCCGAGCGGGCGTCCACGAGGATGGCGCTGGGAGCCCGAATCGCGGGCAGCGGGGCCGCGGTGGCCGCGCCGGCCACGGCCATGGCGAGCACGAGCACCGCCGCCGCGACGGCGAGCGCACGTCGGCCCGGCCCGGCCACTACCTCAGCCTGATTCTCTGGCCCGACACGAGGGCCTGGGGATCGAGGCTCGGGTTGAGATTCTGCAGGCGAGCTACCGGAACGCCGGTCTTCTGGGCGATCGAGCCGAGGGTGTCGCCGGTCTTGACGATGTAGACGGTCTGGGGCAGGCGGTTGGTGCGCTTGTTGCCTGCGGCCGCCCTGCGCGCGCGCGCCCTCTTCAGCTCCAGGTCGCGCTGCTCCTGCTTGGTGGCGGCCGACTGGTTCTTGGACTGGGTACCGCCGCCGGCGCTCGTGACCACGACGAGCAACGCGATGGCGAAGATCACCAGGGCGACGGGGGCGAGCATTCGCCCCGTGCTGCGAGATCGCGTGTCCATCGCCTCGCCGCATGGTACCCACCGGCTCCCCGCTAAATGGGAGCTTGGGCGGGTTATCCCGCGGCGCCCGCCCCCACCCGGCCCCAGTCCACGGCGTGCAGCCAGTAGGTGCCGGACAGGCCCTTGAGAGCGACCTCGCGGGCCTCCCCGAACGCGATGTCGCCCGAGCTCTCGGCCAGCTCCTTGAGCAGCGACGAGACGAGGATCTCGCCCCCGTCGGCCTGCGCCGCGATCCGCGCGGCCAGGATCACGTTTCGCCCGAAGAAGTCGTCGCGCTCGCGGATCGCCTCGCCGGTGTGCATGCCGATGCGGACCCGGACCGCCTCGTCGGCCTGCTCTTCGACCTGAGTGGCGAACGCCCGCTGGATGGCGATCGCGCAGTCGAGCGCGCGGCGGGCGCTGGAGAAGGCCACCATGAACCCGTCGCCCTGCGACTTCACCTCGAATCCGCCGTGCTCGCCGACGTGCGCGCGGACGATCGAGTTGTGCTCGCGCAGCACCTCCAACCAGCGCCGGTCGCCCAGCCGCTCGGTCATCGCGGTGGAGCCCTCGATGTCGCTGAAGAGGATCGTGACCGTGCCGTCCGGCGCGGCGGCCCCCGAGAGGTCGGGACGCTCGTCCTCCACGGCCTCGGCCACGGCGTCGATCGACGACCGCACGTCGGCGGTGTCGATGCCCTGGAGGCGCAGCTTGAGCGCGAACGCCCGCTCGACCAGGGCGGGGATGCCGAGCCCCTGGGCGGTGTCCAGCCCCTCCGCGACCATGTCGGCCGCCCGCTCGCGGTCGCCCGGCTCGTCGCGCCCGGCCAGCATCTCGCCGTGGCGGATGAGCGTCTCGGCCACGAGCGGCGGCGACTCCATCGACAGGTTCATCCGCATCGCCGCGTCGAAGTGGCGCTCGGCGTCGTCGTAGCGGCCGAGCGCCCCCGCCAGCTCGCCCAGCGGCAGCGACGCGGACCCCTGACACGACCAGCCGGCTCCGATCACGATGTTGTGCTCGGCGTACGGCAGCAGCAGCTCGTACAGCCGCTCCCCGCGCTCGCGGTCGCCCAGGCGCGCCGCCGCCTGGCCCAGCATCGAGAACGCGACCATGCGGTTGGGATCGCCGCGGAGCGCCGCGAAGTCGTCCACGGCCAGCCGGTCCATCTTGCGGCGCGCGTCCTCGTCGCGTCCGAGCGAGATGTACAGGAGCGTGAGCCCGGCGTGCCAGGCGGGCACGGCCGGGTACTGCTCGGCCAGCGACTCCATGGCGGGGCGGATCTCCTCGAGCCGGCCCTGCTGGCGGCGCACCTCGTACAGCAGCACCGCCGAGCCCTGCACCAGGTTCGGGTCGAGCTCGTACCAGCCGCGCTGGAGCTCCTCGCTCTCCAGCATCGGCTCGACCTCGTCCAGCCGCCCGGCGATCATCGCGCGCATGCCGCGGCGGATGGCCCCGATGCGGCGGTAGTTGGGCTGGCGCAGCTCGTCGGCGCCGCGCTCGAACGCCTCGATCTCGGCGTCGGCCCGGTGGACGTCACCCAGCTCGAGCAGATCCGCGATCCGCAGGCCGCGGCC
>JAXDIC010000001.1:0-13437 GCA_034664185.1 Thermoleophilaceae bacterium | reverse complement strand
CGGGTCCTACGTCCAGGTCGTCGCGGGCGGGCATCACAGCTGCGCGGTGCGCGCCGACGGCACGACCGGGTGCTGGGGCTCGATCTCCCTAGGGCAGACGATCCCGAACGGCGGGCCGTTCTTCGCCCACGGGCTCACGGTGGGACCCAACAACACCTGCGGGATCCGCACCGATGGGACCGCGGTCTGCTGGGGCGACAGCGCGCTGACCGCCCCGGCGGGGACCACGTACAGGCAGCTGAGCCTCGGCAGCAACCACGCGTGCGGCGTCAAGTCACAGGACGGCTCGGTGGACTGCTTCGGCCAGAACACCTTCGGCCAGGCGACCGACCAGGCCGGGCCCTTCAGGAGCGTCTCCGGCGCGCCGCTCCTGAGCTGCGGCGTGAAGGCCGTCGGGACGCTCCAGTGCTGGGGCGACCTGACGAACTCAGTCCCGACCACAACGCCCGCGGGCAACTGGATCGACACGGCTGCCGGCGCCAACTTCGCGTGCGCCGTGAAGTCCGACGGGACGCTCCAGTGCTGGGGCGCCAACGACGCGTCCAATGGCTTCATCGTCACCAACACGCCCTCAGGCACGTTCAAGCAGGTGGTGGCCGGTCTGTCCTTCGCGTGCGCCCTTGCCACCGACGGCTCGATCTCTTGCTGGGGCCTCGACAACTTCAACCAGGTGACCGGCAAGCCCAGCGGCAGCGGCCACGTGGCGCTGGCCGCGGGCGACAGCTCGGCCTGCGCCGTGTCGTCCGCCGCCTTCTACGCCCTCGTGTGCTGGGGCAACAACGCGAACGGCGCCGCCACTCCGCCGGGGGGGAACTACACGCAGCTCGGCTTGGGGGACTTCAACGGCTGCGCGATGGATGCCGGACTGCTCACGTGCTGGGGGGACAACAACTCTGGCGAACAGGGCCAGGCCCCGGCGTCCACCAGCGCTCCGGCGCCCGCTGGCACGGTGGGCGTTCCCTACTCGCACACCCTCACCGCCACCGCGACCCCGCCCGTCCGCTGGGCCCTCCGCGAGGGCGAGGGGTCGCTGCCCCCCGGGCTAACGCTCAACGCATCCACCGGAGTCATCTCCGGCACGCCGACGGCCAGCGGCGACTTCGTCAGCCGCGTCGTCGCCTCCAACGAGTTCTTCGCTGACGTGTCGGAGATAGTCGGGATCTCGGTCGCGCCCCACGCCGGGCCCCCCGGCCCGCCGCCACCGCCCGTCGCGGGACAGTCCGTCGACGCGCGGGTGGTGTCAGGCACGGTCACCGCGCAGTGTCCGGGCCAGCCCGCCGGCCCGCTCACCGGCGCCCAGCAGCTCAAGGTGGGCTGCACGATCGACAGCACCAACGGGCGCGTGGCGATCACGTCGGCGTCCGACCAGCAGGGCCACACGCAGACCGCGGACTTCTACGAGGGCGCGTTCACGGTCAGCCAGACGACCGGCTTGGTGCCCGCCAAGCTGACGGCCGCCAAGAAGAAGAAGAAGAAGCCGAAGACCGTCAAGGCCCTGATCACCGTCCTGACGCTCAAGGGCCCGGAGCCCAGCGGCTGCGGCAAGAAGGGCAAGCTGGTGGCCGCCTCGAGGCGCGGGCGCCGCCTGTGGGGCAGCGGCAAGGGCCGCTTCCGCACCGTGGGCCACCGCGCCCACGCAATTGTGCGGGGAACCGTCTGGCTCACCGAGGAGCGCTGCAACGGGACCTACGTGCAGGTCAACCAGGGCGTCGTCTCAGTCCAGGACCTGACGCTGAAGAAGACCGTCACGGTGAAGGCCCCCCACCACTACCTGGCGCCGGCCAAGAAGCCCAAGAAGAAGAAGTGAGGGCGAACCGATCGGGACTGGCGCCGGACCCCGCCCGCTGTTAGGTTCAGCCGTCTAGGCCCATGAGGACGCGCCGTCTCTACAAGATCATGCTCCTCGCCGCCGGCGCGGCCTCGGTCGCGCTGATGCTTGTCGGTTACGGCTTCGACGTGCTGAAGCGCGCCGACCTCAACACGGTGGACGCTCGCTTCTCGATCCGCGGGGCGCGCAAGGCCCCCAGCAACATCGTCTTCGTGAAGATCGACGACGACACGTTCAACCACTTGAAGTCGCAGTTCCCGCTGCCGCGCAAGGAGCACGCGAACGTGATCGACAACCTGGCGAAGGACGGCGCCAAGACGATCGCGTACGACGTGCAGTTCACGGAGCCCGGTCCCGACCCCAAGCAGGACGACCAGCTGATCCAGTCCGTGCGCGACGCCGGCAACGTGGTCCTGGCCACCACCGAGGTGGACAAGCACGGCAAGACGCGCATCTTCGGCGGCGCGGACGGCCTGGCGTACAGCCGCGCCGTGCCGTCCGACTCCGAGTACCCCAACGACCCCGGCGGGATCATCCGGCGCATGGAGTTCCAGGTGTCGGGACTGACGGCGTTCCCGCTCGCCGCCGCGCAGGTGTTCACCGGGCACAGGATCAAGCCGCCCAGCGGCAGGACGGCGTGGATCGACTACCCCGGGCCGCCCGGCACCGTCAGGTCGATCCCGTTCTGGCGGGTCGAGGCGGGCCAGTTCCCGAAGGGCACGTTCCGCGGCAAGATCGCGGTGGTCGGGGCGTCGGCCGCCTCACTCCAGGACCTGCATCCCACCTCCACCACGGGCAACGACCCGATGCCCGGCCCGGAGATCCACGCCAGCTCCATCGACACGATCCTGCGCGGCTTCCCGCTGAGCGCCGCGGCCGGGTGGGTCAACGTGGCCATCATCGTGCTCTTGGGAATGGCGGCCCCGCTCATGGCGCTGCGCATCTCGGCGCTCAAGGCGGTGCTGATCACAGCCGCCCTGGTGGCGATCTTCGCCGTGGTGGCCCAGCTGCTTTTCAACGGCGGCGTAATCCTCTCCCTGGTCTACGCCGGCATCGGCGCGCTGCTCTCCACGATCGCGACGATGGTCATCTACGGGATGACCACGGCCTTCGAGCGCGAGCGCGTGCGCGAGGTGTTCGGTCGCTTCGTGCCCGAGTCCGTGGTGGGACAGGTGCTGGACCAGGCCGACGGCGCGCGGCTGGGGGGGATCCAGACGTCGGGCACGGTGCTGTTCAGCGACCTGCGCGGCTTCACCTCGTTCGCGGAGCCGCGCGCGCCGGACCAGGTGATCGAGATCCTCAATCGCTACCTGACCGCCATGAGCGACGCGATCCTCGACCATGGCGGCACGCTCGTGGCCTACATGGGCGACGGGATCATGGCCGTGTTCGGCGCGCCGGTCGAGCAGGAGGACCACGCCGACCGCGCGCTGGCCGCCAGCGTGGACATGCTGAAGCGCCTGGACGACTTCAACCAGTGGCTCCGCGACGAGCAGCTGGCCGACGGCTTCAAGATGGGCATCGGCCTGAACAGCGGCAACGTGATGTCGGGCAACGTGGGGTCCGAGCGCCGGCTGGAGTACACCGCCATCGGAGACACCACCAACACCGCGGCGCGGCTCGAGGGAATGACCAAGGGCACGCCGTACCAGCTCTACCTGGCCGACTCCACGCGCGCGGCCCTGCGCGTGCCGGTCGAGGACCTGACGCAGGTCGGCGATTTCGAGGTCCGCGGCCGCGAGGCGAAGATCCGGCTGTGGACGCTGCCCAGCACGCAGCACGAGGAACCCGCGCGGAGCGCCGCGCCGGTCACGGCCTGACGGGGCTCCTGGCTTACTTGCCGATCTTGGACTGAAGGTCGGCGATGGTGGTGCTGATCTTGGCCTCGTCCGCCTGGAGCTTGGGCAGCGCGGCCTTGGCCGCGAGGGCGTCGGTGGTCTTGAGCGCGTTCTCGACGGCGTCGACGTCTCCCGCCAGGGCTCGCAGCTCGGTGACCAGGGCGTCGTTGGCGGACTTGGCCTTGCTGGGCGGAGAGAGCTTGGAGAAGTCATCCGCGGCCTTGTTGACCGACGCCTTGAGCGCCTCGAGCCCCTGGACCTTGCCGTTCTTGTCCTGCGCCGCCTGCACCTGCTGCGACGCGGCCTGGGCGGAGTTCTTGAAGTCGTTGCCGGCCTTGGCGACGTCCTTCTTGTAGTTGTCGGTCTGGCTGCTGCCACACCCCGGCAGGGCGACCAGCGCCGCTGCCACGGCCAGCGTGCAGACGGCGTGGAATCGATGGTTGCGCATCATGTTGGAAGAGGTCTCCCTGATTTGGGCGGCCGACCGCGGAGTGGCCTGCCGGGGGGAATACATGGCACCAGAGAGCGCGGACGGTCCGCGCTCGACAGTCAGGGTAGTGGGCGTTTCCCCGACGTTTGCCCCGGGAACTGACACGGGAGAGCGAAGGGGGAGGGAGCGGTGTACAAGCAGGTTCTCGATCCGGTGGGCAATTCGCTCGGGCTCTCGTCGATCTTCGCCTTCCTGCCGGTGCTCGTGCTCTTCGTGCTGCTCGGAGGACTCCGGATGAAGGCGCACTGGGCGTCGCTCATCGCCCTGGCCGTGGCGCTGGTGGTGGCGACGGTCGTGTACCCGATGCCGGCTGGCCAGGCCTTCGACTCCGCCGCCGAGGGCGCCACCTTCGGGCTCTTCCCGATCATGTGGATCGTGGTGAACGCGCTCTGGATCTACAACATGACGGTTCGCAGCGGCCACTTCGCCAGCCTGCGCGCGTCGTTCGGCTCGATCAGCTCGGACCAGCGAATACAGGCGATCGTGGTCGCCTTCTGCTTCGGTTCGCTGCTGGAGGCCCTGGCCGGCTTCGGCACCCCCGTCGCCATCTGCGCGGCCATGATGATCGGGCTCGGCTTCAAGCCGGTGAAGGCCGCGGCGCTCGCTCTGGTCGCGGACACGGCCCCGGTCGCGTTCGGCGCGATCGCCATCCCGATCACCACGCTGTCCCAGGTGACGGGGCTCAAGGAGGCGGACCTCGGCGCGATGGTGGGCCGTCAGACGCCGTTCATCGCGCTGCTCCTGCCGTTCGTGCTGGTGTTCATGGTCGACGGCCGCCGCGGTCTGCGCCAGACCTGGCAGCCCGCTCTGGTGGCCGGCTCGGTCTTCGCGGTCGCGCAGTTCGCCACCTCCAACTACATCTCGGTGCCGATCACAGACATCGTCGCGTCGCTGTTGTCGACGGGCGCGCTGCTCGCGTTCATGCAGGTGTGGCGGCCGGACGAGCCGCTGGGCACCCGGCCGCTGCCGGCGGTCGCCGGAGGCTCGGTCGACGACCCGAGGGCCACCCCCGAGGTGAAGATGGTGCCCGAGCCGGAGGCCGCCGGGGACCAGCCGCCGCGCTCCCGGCTCGTGGCCTTCGCGCCCTACGCGATCATCGTCGTGATCCTGGGCCTGTCCAACATCCAGCCGTTCAAGGGCTGGCTGAACGACCTGACCCAGAAGTTCGGCTGGCCCGGCCTGCACGTGACCAACGCCAAGGGCAAGCCGCTGATGAGCGTCACGTTCGCCTTCAACTGGGCGGCGGCGGCCGGCACGCTGCTCTTGGTCTCCGGCCTCCTGACCGTCGCGGTGCTGCGCGTGAACGCCGCGGAGGCGGTGCGCGTCTACCGGGACACGCTGGCGCAGATCAAGTGGGCCATCCTCACCGTCGCAGCCGTGCTCTCGCTGGCGTACGTGATGAACCAATCGGGCCAGACGATCACCCTCGGCACCTGGGTGGCGGGCGCCGGCGGAGCGTTCGCGTTCCTGTCGGGGATCATCGGCTGGCTGGGAACGGCCGTGACCGGCTCGGACACCTCGTCCAACGCCCTCTTCGGGCTCGTGCAGACCTCGGCCGCCGCCAAGACGGGCATATCCGACGTGCTCCTGTCCTCGGCCAACTCGTCCGGCGGGGTGATGGGCAAGATGATCTCGCCGCAGAACCTAGCCATCGGCACGGCCGCGGTGGGCATGACCGGAAGGGAGGGCGACCTCTTCCGCAAGGTCCTGGGCTGGAGCCTGGCCCTCCTGCTGGTGCTCTGTCTGCTCGTCCTGCTCCAGAACAGCGTGCTGGACTGGATGGTGGTAGGGAAGTAGCGAGTGCGGGTGGCTAGAGCCAGAGCCTGACGGTCAGGCCCCGGGGCGTGCTCATCAGGTCCATGCGCGAGACGACCTGCCGGGCCACCCACAGGCCCGTGCCGCCCTTCTGGTCCGGGAGCGGCGGGATCCAGCCGGCCAGGGGATCGTCGTACCCGCCGCCGCTGTCCGAGATCTCGCACACGAACCGGCCGCCCACCTCGCCGACCCGCAGCATCTGGGGACCGCCGGCGTGCCGCCACGTGTTGGACACGATCTCCTGGGCGGCGAGCAGCATGTTGAGGGCCCTTGCCGCCGACACCCCGGCGGCCGCCATCTCGGCCGCCAGCTGCTCGCGGATCCCCTGCGGGCTGTCCGCGGGCGGCAGCGGACGAAGGTCGGGCAGTGCGTCGTGCTCGGGAGCGAGAGCTCGGACGATCTGCTCCGGATGGTCGTAGGCCACGCTCTTGCTTCGCCCTCCGTTGAGGATCTCCGGGTGGGTCCGCCGCGCGTGCTCGATCACCCGGTGTGGCAGCACGCGAGCGTCGTACGGGCACACGATCCAGGCTGCGCGGTGGGCAAATGCCCGGTTGACGATGGCCTCGTATGCGATCCACTCGTCCCACTCCCGCGGCGTGGGGCCGAACTGGACCTCGCCGATCACCCAGACCGACGTGGCTCCCGCACCCAGTCGCTCGCCGACGGTCGCGTCGTACTCGGCGATCGAGTGCGCCGGTCGCACGTAGAACGAGTCGCGGTCGGTGAACGAGACGCCGGCCGCGTCCGGTCCCAGCGCCTCTCGCAGCCCGGTCCAGTTGGCGGGCGTGGTGACCGCCACCACCGCGGCGCCCTCGGCGAGTCCGGCCTGGACGAACGGGGCCATGCGGTCGACGAACCCCTGGTCGGAGTCGTAGATGAGAGCGTCGTGCTTCAGTCGAGTTATGGCCACGCCCGGTGGGCCTCCCCGGCGTAGTGGATTTTTAAGGGGACGTCATCCCCCACAGCGGGTCGGATGGGACGTCATCGATAGAGGTACGCCGGCGCCTTGGAAAGTCAAGACCTTGTGACAAAAAGATCGTGCGCGGGTGCCGCTACCCGCCCTTGGCCTCGCACGGCTAAGCCATGACCGACGCGCGCAGCTTGTCCAGGGCGCGCTCCTCGATCTGGCGCACGCGCTCGACGCTCACGCCCAGGTCCTCGCTGATCTCCCGCAACGTCTGCGCGGGCCCCTCGAGGCCGTAGTGGTCGTACACGATGCCCCGCTCGCGGTCGTCCAGCTCCGTGGAGAGGTCGCGGACGTCCTCGATCTGGAGGCGCTCCATCACCCGCTCGTACTCGTCCTCGGCCACCGGATCCGGTACGAAGTCCTCGAACGTGCCGCCGTCGTCCTCGTGGCCGATCGGTTCCTCGAGGCTGCGCGGCGTGCGCTCGATTGCCAGCAGGCTCTCGACCTGGGCGACGCTCAGCTCGGTCGCCTCGGCCAGCTGCGCCGGGGTGGGGGCCGCCCCCTGCGACTGGAGGTGCTCGCGGCGGGCATCGCGGATGCGGGCCAGGTACCGCAGCGCGCGGTCGGAGAGCACGACCGGCCGGGTCACCTCGGACACCAGCTGCTGCATCGCCTTGCGGACCCACCAGGCGGCGTAGGCCCAGAACGGCGTGCCCAGGCTCGAGTCGTAGCGCTTGAGGGCCTTCAGCAGGCCCACCACGCCCTCCTGGATCAGCTCCGAGCGCTCCACCGCGACTGTGCCCCGATACATGCGGGCCACGCCGGCGATGGTGGGCAGGAACGCCTCCACCAGCTCGGCCAGCGCCGCCCCGTCGCCCTCCTCCGCGGCTTGCACCAGCTCCCGCTCACGCTCGCGCGACAGGTGGGGGCGCGCCGCGGGCTGGCCCGCCGACTCGTCGTGAGCCGCAACCTCGTGGTGGGCGCCCAGGTTGATGCGCACAAGCGTCTCGTCGCTAGCGGGGCTGTCCACGACCACCACCAGGTCCCCGTTGGAACCCGCGGCCACAGACTGGCCGCCGGACGTGCCGATCAGGTCCAGGGTGCCGCCCGCCGGCCTGCCGCTGCGGTCGCCCACTCCGTACACGGCGTCGCCGTCGACGATGATGTCGATCGTGGCCTCGGAGGTCTGGCCGCGCTTGGTCTCGACCACGGCGCCGAGCAGGCTCCGGTCGCCGCTGGCGCCCAGCGCCACCTCGCCCGACTCCAGATGGACGAGATCCCCGAGGCTCAGGGTCTCGCTGTTCCTGAATCGAAAGCTCTCGACTGTGGGGTCTCCCCCGCCTAGTCGGTAGCGGAAATGGAAGCCCGCCATCACCAGCCCGCCTTGCCGTAGAGGGCAAGAGCTTACGCCCATGTGCCTTGATCGACCGCCGCGGCGCCAGCTACTAGCCCCTGCGACCGAGGCTGCGCGGTCGCACCCGGCGCGCAGGGAACGTCGGGGCGGCGGGCCCCGGCGAATACTCCACTGCCGGGGTGCGACCGCGTGGCTGCGGGTAGAGCGTCATCAGCTCGCGCTCCTCGGCGGGCACCCCGACGCGCACGGGCAGCCCGATCGTGGCCAGCTCAGGCGCCTTGAGCGGGTGGTCGTGGGTCCATATCCCCGTTGCCAAGAGGCGCGCCGCCTCGCGTGCGCGGTCGGCACCCAGGCGAGCGGTCAGCATCCGCTCGACGAATCCCTCGACCTGGGCGATCGCCTTCCTGCCGACGTCGGCCATGATCAGCGTCTGGTCGTCGTGCTCGCCGGGCATGTTGGCGACCTCGACCAGCGACGCCGCCGGGTACTGCCCGAGCTGCGGATCGACGGGACCGAGAGCGGCATGCGCGTCCAGCACGATCTCGTCCGCCGCCAGCGCGATCAGCGTGCCGCCGCTCATCGCGTAGTGCGGGACCACGGCCGTGACCTTGCCGTCGTGGGCGGCAAGCGCGCCGGCGATCTGCTGCGCCGCCAGGACCAGCCCGCCCGGAGTGTGCAGGATGATCTCGATCGCCCGCCCCGACGGGGTCTGGCGGATGGCCTGGAGCGTGCTCTCCGCGTCGTCGATGTCGATGTAGCGCGCGAGCGGGAATCCGAGCAGCGACAGCGACTCCTGGCGGTGGATCAGCGTGATTACGGTGGCCTCGCGCCTGCGAGAGATGATCCGAAGCCAACGGGAGCGCTGAGCCAGCAGCAGCTGGCGCTGGACGGCCGGCTGCAGCGAGGTGAGCACGAAGAAGAGCCACAGCAGGCTCAGCGGATCCATGTGCTCACTCCGGCTCGACCAGCCCGTAGTCGCCGTCGTGGCGCAGGTACAGGATCTTGCCGCGCCCGTCGTCGGCGTCGATGAAGTAGAGGAAGCGGTGGTCGAGCTCGTCCATCTCGGTCCGCGCCGTGCTGAGCGGCAGCGGGGCAGAGTACCGGCTGGGCTCGGGCACCACGACGTCGTTCTCGTGGACGATCTCGCGCTCCTCCGGCGGCTTTGTCCGCGCCTCCGGTCGGTGGCGGGTGTCGTGCTCCAGGTCGGCCAGCGCCTTCTGGATGACGGCTGGCTCGTTGCGCCGCGCGACCTCCGCGTCCACCACCCGGCGAAGCTGGCGCCGCAGCCGGTCGACCACCTCGTCCACCGCTTCGTCGGCCGAGGGCCCGGCGGCGTGGGCGGCCAGCACCCGGCCGTCGAACACCACGCTCGCGTCCGCGACGAAGGAGCGCTTGGAACGGTTGCTGCCGCGACGCAGCGCCACGCGCGCGGACGTGGGCGGCTGGCGCGCGGACCGCTCGAGCGATTGCATGCGCTCGCGGGCCGCGGCTACCTGCTCGCGCGGTACGTCGGGGCTCGCGGTCACGTCGACGTGCATCGGCCTCAACGGCGGTAGGCCGCGCGCCGCGGAGGTCAAGACCTTGCCGTGGGCGCCGGCGCTTCGTGGACGAGACCTACGTCTGAGCCTCGTCGTGGTGAGTTCCCGCGCCGGCCAGGTGCTCGTGCACCAGCCGGACGGCCATGGCGCCCTCGCCCACAGCTGAGGCCACGCGCTTGATCGACCCGCTCCTCACGTCCCCCGCGGCCAGCACACCGGGGCGGCTGGTCTCGAGCGGCTGACAGCCGTGGGCCGCGGAGGTTCCGGTGAGCACGAATCCGCGCCCGTCCAGCGCCACCAGGTCGCCCAGCCAGCGGGTGTGCGGCTCCGCGCCGATGAACACGAACAGCGCGCGCGCGTCCAGCGTGCGGCGCTCCGCGCTCTGGTTGTCCTCGACGACCAGAGCCTCCAGCGCCCGGTCCCCAACCAGCTCGCGGACCTCCGTGTGCGGCATCACCTCCACGTTCGGGTTGCGCTCGATCCGGTCCGCCAGGTAGCGCGACATGCCCTTGCCTAGGTCGTTGCCGCGAATCAGCAGGCGGACGGGGCCGACGGAGTGCTCGGATAGGAACAGCGTCGCCTGGCCGGCCGAGTTGCCCCCTCCCACGATCGCAATCGGATCGGCTTGGCACATCTGCGCCTCCACGAACGTCGCGGCGTAGTAGACGCTGGTGCCCTCGAACAGCTCGAGCCGGTCGACCGGCAGCTTGCGGTAGCGGGCGCCGGTCGCGATCAGCACCGTCCGTGTGCGCAGCACCTCGTCTCCGCCCAGCCGCACCACGTAGTGGCCGTCGTCCGGCTGGAGCGCCGTTGCCTCCGCCGGGACGCTGATGCGCGCCCCGAACTTCTGCGCCTGGATGGTGGCCCGGTCGGCCAGCTCCGAGCCCGAGATCCCGGCGGGGAAGCCGAGGTAGTTCTCGATGCGCGAGGAGGTGCTCGCCTGGCCGCCGGTGGCGACAGCGTCCAGCGCGACCGTCGCCAGGCCCTCCGACGCGCCGTAGACGGCGGCGCCCAGCCCAGCGGGGCCGGCTCCGACCACGATCAGGTCGCATACGGCGTCGTCCGAGCGGGGCAGCCGGGCGCCGGTGACGCGCGCAAGCTCCGCGTTGCTCGGGTTGCGCAGCAGCTGGTCGCCCCAGATCACGACGGGGGTCTCGTCCGGCGCCACCCCCACGTGGCGCAGAAGAGCCTCCGCCTCGCTGTCCTCCTCGACGTCGATCCAGCGGTGCGGCAGCCGGTTGCGGGCGGCGAACTCGCGCAGCCGCTTGGTGTTCGGCGAGAAGCGCGAGCCGACGATCTTGAATCCCGCGCCCAGGCCGATCAGCAATTCCCGGCGCAGGAGGTACGCGCGCAAGATCAGGTCTCCCAGCTCGACGTCGTCGGCCACCAGCTCGCGGACGCGGTCGGCGGGCACCACCAGCACCTCGCCCGGCTCGGCGACGATCGCCGTGAAGAAGGCGGCCTGGCCCACCAGCAGGCTGAGCTCGCCCAGGAAGCGGCCGCGACCGTGCACGGCGATGAGGGTCTCGTCCCCGTCCGAGCCCTCCACGACGCGCGCCATCCCGCTCAGCACGACGAAGAAGTCGTAGCGTTCGTCGCCTTCCCGGAACAGGACCTCTCCGAGCTTGGTGGGCCGCCGCTCGCCGTATGCCTCGAGCGCCGCTATCTGCTCGTCGCTCAGGCGCGGAAAGGCTCCGTGGTGGTCGGGTGTCTCGGCCAGATCCGGCAAGTGGCTAAGCCGCCCCTGGCGCCGGGCTCGGGGCGGGCTCGGCGCTCAGGTGGGGCTCCAGCCAGCTGCGGATCTGCGGCTCCGGGACCGCTCCAAGGAGCCGGTCGGCCTCCTTGCCGCCCTCGATCAGGACCATCAGGGGGATGCTCTGCGCGCCGTAGCGGCTCCCGAGCTCGCGAGCCAGGTCGACGTTGACCTTCACGACCTTCAGGCGGCCGGCCAGCTCGAGGGCGAGCTTCTCGAGCACCGGGCCGACCATGCGGCACGGCCCGCACCACGGCGCCCAGAAGTCGACGATGACCGGGACCGACGCGGTGATCTCCTCGGTGAAGCTCTCCGCGTCGGCGTCGACAAGCCAGGGCAGGTCGGCGTGGCACTTCGAGCAGCGCGGCGTGCCCTTCGGGGACGGACGGACCCTGTTGCGCGTGCCGCAGTTCGGGCACTTGACGATGGCGGGCGTGCTCAGCGGGGTACCTCGCTCGCCTCAGCGCCGCCCGGACGGAGCCGGCGCCCGGCGAGTGGCGCTGGCGCGTCCACGCCTACTCGCCGGGCGTCCGTTGACGGCCGGTTGCGCCGGGGGAGGGGTGACGCTCCGACCGCGGCTCTGCTGGCCCAACGCGACCATCGCCAGCGCGCCCAGCAGGCCCGCGCCCAGCTGGGCCAGGGCCCAGCCGGGGCCGGCCGCGTGGATGCCAAGGGCGTTGTCGAGCGACGCGCTGCCCGGCCCCGTGCCGGACAGGGCGAACACCGTCGCCAGCAGGACGATGTTGTACTCCGAGCCGCCCTGGGTTGCCCACAGGCCGTTCTCGCGGTGCACGCTCCAGATGGCCGTCAGCATCACGGCCGAGAGGACCGCGGCTCCCAGCGGGGTCAGCAGCCCGAGCGCGATCGAGATCCCGCCGGCGGCCTCCGCGGCGCCGGCGCCCAGCGCCATCGAACGGCCGGGTCGCAGCCCGCGCGACTCGAAGAACATGCCGGTTCCCTCGGGGCCGTGCCCCCCGAACCAGCCGAAGAGCTTCTGCGCACCATGCCCGAAGAACAGCAGGCCGACGACCAGACGTACCACCAGAAGTCCGAGGCTCATGACCGCTCCCTTGCCGAGTGTCGTTCGGGCCCCTCAAT
The DNA here is from genome assembly GCA_034664185.1 of Thermoleophilaceae bacterium. Classification (GTDB taxonomy): domain Bacteria; phylum Actinomycetota; class Thermoleophilia; order Solirubrobacterales; family Thermoleophilaceae; genus AC-37. The sequence goes on along the minus strand of JAXDIC010000001.1, from coordinate 816 downwards.
AGGCCGCCGGGCGAGCGGCTCAAGTAGTGGGGACTTGAATCGCCTCGCGGCTGTCCCACTAACTGTATGCGGGAGCTTATTCGCGTGGATGATCTGAGAGAGGAGCAGTAATGGCGAAGGCCGTGGGCATCGATCTGGGTACGACCAACTCGGTAGTGGCCGCGACCATGGAGGGCGGCCAGGCAGAGGTGATCCCGAACGCGGAGGGCGCCCGGGTAACCCCGTCGGTGGTGGCGTTCACCGATGACGGCCAGCGGCTGGTCGGGCAGGTGGCCAAGCGCCAGGCGATCCTCAATCCCGAGGCCACGATCTACTCGGCCAAGCGGTTCATCGGCCGCAAGTGGGGCGAGGTCGACGAGGAAGCCAAGATCGTCACCTACAAGGTCGTCAACGGCCCGAACGACGCGGTGCGCTTCGAGATCCGCGGCAAGCAGTACGCGCCGGAGGAGATCTCGGCTCTGGTCCTGCGCAAGCTGGCGGAGGACGCCGGCAAGTTCCTGGGCGAGCGCGTGACCGAGGCGGTCATCACCGTGCCCGCGTACTTCAACGACGCTCAGCGCCAGGCCACGAAGGACGCCGGCAAGATCGCGGGCCTCGAGGTGCTCCGGATCATCAACGAGCCTACGGCGGCCGCGCTGGCCTACGGCCTCGACAAGAAGGGCTCGGAGACCGTGCTCGTCTTCGACCTGGGCGGCGGCACCTTCGACGTCTCGCTGCTGGACGTGGGCGACGGCGTGGTGGAGGTCCGGTCCACCAGCGGCGACGGCCACCTGGGCGGCGACGACTTCGACAAGCGGATCGTCGACTGGCTGGCCG
>JAXDIC010000363.1:0-2580 GCA_034664185.1 Thermoleophilaceae bacterium | reverse complement strand
GACTGGTCGTTCGGGCACTACCTGGAGATCGCCCCGCCGGAGTTCGCCGGCGAGCGGCGCGCGGCGCCGGCGCGCGTGCCGGCTGCCGCCTAGAAACCTCTTCGCTCGCGGTCCATGGGTTGTATCGCCGCGCTGCGGCCAGCGGCCGAACGATGCCGCACGTAGTAGCCGGCGAACCAGACCACCCCGAGGACGATCGCCGTGATCGTGGCCGCCAGGGCGTTCTTCAGGTTGACCGCCCCGATCGCGGCGAAGAAGAGGTAGACGACCACCAGCCCACCGCAGATGGCCACCGCGGCGGCAGCGGCGGTGCGCAGGTAGCGGCTGTTGTCGTCGGCGCGCCGCTCGGCCTGGCGGCGATCCGGCACCTGGCGGCGCTCCTCGTAGACCGGCGGTTCCGCTGAGATGGGCGGCTCGGCTGTCATGTGACCCTCTTCCCTCCAGGTTGCGGGTGCGCGGGCTCGATTTTAGTCGGGCTTCTGGCGCCCCGCCACCCGATAGACGTCGGACGCCTTGCGCGTGCGCTCCATCATGCGCCCTGGGTCGGCCGGCTGGAACCCGAAGCGCGCGTACAGCGAGTGCGCGTCCGCGGTGGCCAGGTCGAACCTCCTGACGCCCTCCAGGCCGGGGTGCGAGAGCGCGGTCCCCACCAGCCACGTGCCCAACCCGTGGCCGCGGTGGCGCTCCAGCACGAACACGTCCGCCAGCCAGGCGAACGTGGCGAGGTCCGTGACCATGCGAGCGAAGCCCACCTGCTGGCCACCGTCCGCGTAGAGCCCGAACGGCAGCGAATTGTCGATGGCCCGCTCGACGACCTCGCGCGAGATGCCCTTGGACCAGTACGCCGTGCTGAGGAAGCCGTGGACGACGTCCAGGTCCAGCCGGTCGCGATCGGTCGAGATCGCGTACCCGTCGTGACGGCTCCAGTCCACGCGCTACTTGCGGACGATCAGGAACACGCCGGCGGCCAGGAGCACGACCCCGATCAGCCTGGCCAGGGTTATCGGCTTCTCCGGCAGCCCGAAGGCGCCGAAGCGATCGAGGAGGACCGCCGTGGACAGCTGTCCGGCGATGGTGGCCGCCGTGACCCCGCCGGCGCCCAGCGCGCGGACGCTGACCAGGACGGTGGTGACGTAGGCGGCCCCCAGCAGGCCGCCGGTGAAGTAGTACCAGGGCAACTTGGCGGCGCTGGACAGGTGCACGCCCTTGCCGCTGAGAGCGGTGATGGCCAGCAGGATGAGCGTGCCGACGAGGAACGAGATCGACGCCGCGGCGAACGTGCCCGCCGCCTTGCCGAGCTTCGAGTTGATCGGCGCCTGGAGGGCCACCAGCCCGCCGGCGCAGGCCGTGAGCACCACGGCCACTCCCCTATCCACGCCGCCTCACTTCGCGGCCAGCCAGTTGTCGCCCGATCCGATGTCCACCGCCAGCGGCGGGTCCAGGTCGTAGGCGGCGGCCATCTCGCGCACCACGATCTCAGATGCCGCCTCCACCTCGGACTCGGGGGCCTCGAACAGCAGCTCGTCGTGGATCTGGAGCACCAGGCGGGTGCCCAGCCCGCCGTCGCGCAGGGCGTCGCGCGTGCGCACCATCGCCACCTTGATGATGTCGGCGGCGGTGCCCTGGATGACGGTGTTCACGGCCAGGCGCTCCCCCAGCGAGCGCGTCTGCCACTTGCCCGAGCGCAGCTCGGGGATGCGGCGGATGCGCCCGTACAGCGTCTTGACGTAGCCGTCGTCGGTGGCCTGCTGGATCGTCTCGTCGATGAAGCGCTTGACCGCGGGGAAGCGGGCCAGGTAGCGCTCGATGAACTCAGCGGCCTCCTCCTGAGGGATGTCCAGGCGGTCCGCCAGCCCGTACGCCGACAGCCCGTAGACGATCCCGAAGTTGATCATCTTGGCCTTCGATCGCGTGCCCGGGTCGACGTCCTCGGGCGCGACGCCGAACATCTCGCCCGCGGTGGCGGCGTGCACGTCCTCGCCGCGGGCGAAGATGTCCTTCAGCACCTGCTCGCCGCAGATGTGGGCCAGCACCCGCAGCTCCACCTGCGAGTAGTCCGCCGAGATCAGCTTGAAGCCCTGCTCGGCCACGAAGCAGGAGCGGATCTCCCGCCCCAGCTCGGTGCGGATCGGGATGTTCTGGAGGTTGGGATCCGTGCTGGACAGGCGACCGGTGGTGGTGGCCGTCTGGTTGAAGGTGGTGTGCAGCCGGCCGCGCTCGTCCACCAGCTGCGGCAGAGCGTCCATGTAGGTGCTCTTGAGCTTGGACAGCTCGCGCCAGGTCTCCACCTTCTCCACGATCGGGTGCTCGCCGCGGATGGCCTGCAGCACCCGCGCATCGGTGGAGAAGCCCGTCTTGCCGCGCCGCTTCTTGGACAGCTCGAGCTTGACGAACAGGATCTCGGCCAGCTGCTGCGGGGAGCCGATCGTGAACTCCTCGCCGGCCAGGTCCCAGATCTCGAGCTCGAGCGCGGCGATCCGCTCCTGCACCCTGCGTGAGATGTCCGCCAGGCGAGCCGTGTCCAGCTTGACGCCCTCGCGCTCCATGTCGATCAGCACCTCGACCAGCGGCAGCTCGACC
>JAXDIC010000344.1:0-4008 GCA_034664185.1 Thermoleophilaceae bacterium | reverse complement strand
GGGGGCTCCTGGAGCATGGCGGCTCAGCATTTCCGCGTACACGCGGTCGCCACCCTGCGCGTGGCCGAGCGCCTCATCGGCGACGGACTCGCGGAGAATCCGGACCAGCTCCGCGTCGGCGCCTTGGTGCACGACACCGGCAAGCTGGTGGTGCTGCACGCCTACCGGCGCTACCTGACCGGCAGCGAGGCCCCAGCTCAGGAGCGGCTTCTTGTCGAGAGGCGCGCCTGGGGACTCGACCACGCGGTCGTGGGTGGCGTGCTGGCACGCCGCGTCGGCCTGCCCAACCGCGTCGCCAGGTTGATCGAGCGGCACCACACCGACGGGGAGGACGGCGATACCGCCGTCCTGCGACTCGCCAACACCCTCGCGCACTACTCGGCTGGGGACCCAGTCAGTCAGACGGAGCTGATCGCGATCGCGGAGAGCGCCGGGGTGGCGGGAGCGCGCCTCGACGATCTCCTCTACGAGCTCCCCACCGCGGGAGCCGAGTCGCGCCGCGTCGACCCGTCGCCGCTCACCGCGCGCCAGACCTCGATCGTGCGCCTGCTCGCGCACGGCAAGCTCTACAAGCAGATCGCGGCCGAGCTGGAGCTGTCGCCGAGCACGGTCCGGTCGCATCTTCACGCCGTCTACACCAAGCTCGGAGTGGCGGACCGCACGCAGGCCGTCCTGCTCGCGATGGAGCGGGGCTGGCTGTCGTGAAGTTATCCTCCGGTCGGTGCGGCTCCGCATCGCCACCCTCGCGCTGACCCTCTTCGTCGCGACCCCCGCCGTCGCCGGCGCGGCGTCCAGCCAGGACACGCCGTGGCAGCCCGACATGAAGGCGGCCCGCGACTACGCTCACCACCGCCGCGGCATCATCGCGTTCGAGGTGCGAACCGAGCAGCACCAGTGGGGCTACAACGACACCCGGACCATGCCGTCCGCGAGCGTGATCAAGGCGATGCTGCTGGTGGCCTACCTCGACCTGCCCGGGGTCCAGGGGCGCGCGCTGCGGGCGAACGAGCGTTCGATACTGGGCCCGATGATCCGTCGCTCCGACGACGGCGCGACCAACCACGTGTTCAGCCACGTGGGGTACGGGGGGCTCAAGGCGCTGGCCCGCCGGGTCGGCATGTCCCGCTTCAAGACGGATGGCCACTGGGGCCGGTCGAGCATCGACGCCGCGGACCAGGGTCTGTTCCTCCTCCACATCGACCAGTACATCGTCGCGCGCCATCGCGCCTATGCCATGAAGCTCCTCTCGGAGGTCATTCCCCCTGAGCGCTGGGGCATCGCCCAGGTGCGGCCGCGCGGCTGGACGCTCTACTTCAAGGGCGGTTGGGGGGCCGGGACGGGCTGGGTCGACCACCAGGTCGCCCTGCTGACTCGGGGCTCCGAGCGGGTCGCCCTGGTGATCCTGACCCATTGGGATCCCAGCCACTCCTACGGCAAGGCGACCCTGCGAGGGCTGGCTGCCCGCCTTCTCAGGGGCCTGAGCGCCGCCCAGACCATCGGTTGACGGCATTCTCCCAAAAAAGGATTTCGTATTCGTCCCCTTGACGCACGCTTCAACTCCGTTATAGGGTCAAGTTGAAATCAATCGGAGGAAAGGGGTGCGGGATGCATCGCTTCAAGAAGCGTCCCACGGCATACGTCATCGCCGCCATTCTGGGCGTCGCGGGTGTCGGAGGTCTCAGTAGCGCAGTAGCGCAGCAGGGCCAGGGCCAGGGCCAAGGACAGGGTCAGGGTCAGGGCCAGGTGGCCGGTCAGGGGCAGGGCCAGGTGGCCGATCAGGGCCAGGGCCAGGGCCAGGGCCAGAACAACAACGCGGACGGGGAGTCGGCGGACAACGCCGAGGCAGCACCGGTCGACGTCGAGCCCGCGCGTGTGTTCGCGCCGGTCGAGACGAGCGCGCACTTCGGCGGCTAGCCGCTGACGGACGCCGGATTGCGACCCGGGACGGCTTTCGCCTGGCGAGAGCCGTCCCGGATGTTGTCCAGACCCCCGGCGCTGCTCCCGGCTTGCTAAGACTGTGCCGGGCCATTCATGGAGAAAAGCCGCGTCGATGAGCTAGCTCCGCAAAGCGGACCCACCGGTGGGCCGCTGGAGCGCGTGCGCCTGCGCTGGCGCCTGTGGCAGCTGCAGAGGCTTCGCGACGCGCAGCTGAAGGAGCTGGCCGGGGTCTCGGTCGAGCTCCACCGGCTGGACAGCTCGAGAGCGCACGAGCTGCCGGCTGAGCGGCTCGCGACCGCGGCCGCGACAGACGGTGAGCTGATCGCGCTCGAGCGTCAGCTCGGGCCTGACCGCGTCGGGGGCACCTGCTCCAACTGCGGGCTGCACACGAGGATGACCCGCTACTGCCTGCGCTGCGGGGAGAAGCTCCCGGGCCATGAGCGTCCTTCTGCCCTATCGGTTCCCGGCGCGCTGTTCGCTGTCGTGGCCATCTCCGCCGCCTGGCTGCTCGGCGGCGTGAACCTCGGCTCGGACTCGACGCCTCAGTCGGCCTCCATCAAGCCCTCGCGAGCCGTTTCGGCGCCCGGCGCTGGCAAGCCGAGGGTCGCGCGTCCCAAGTACTCGAGCGTGGTCGCCACGGTTCGGGGATCGAAAATCGGCATCTACCACTCCCCGCGGTCGAAGACGCCGTTCACCCGGCTCGACAACCCCAACCTCGACGGGGCGCGCCTGGTGTTCCTGGTTCGATCTACCTCACGGGGATGGGCCAACGTCCTGCTTCCAACCCGGCCAAATGGCAGCAGCGGCTGGATCCCCCTGTCGCACGTAAAGCTCTCGGGGCATTCGTTCCGGCTGTCGATCGACCTCAGTCGGCACAGGCTGACGGCCTGGAACGCCCGCAAGGTGGTTCTGCGGACGCCCGTGGGAGTGGGCCGAGCGGTGACGCCCACCCCGGCGGGGCTCTACTACATCACGGAGCTCCTGAAGCAACCCAATCCGTTGGGGACCTACGGGCCGTACGCGTTCGGGCTCTCGGCTCACTCCAATGTGCTCCACGAGTTCGCGGGGCGGGACGGCATCCTCGGCATCCACGGCACGGACTTCCCGAACGGCATCGGCACCGACGTCAGCCACGGGTGCATTCGCCTGAGCAACCGCGCCATCACCAAGCTCGCCAGGCTCCTGCCGATCGGAACCCCGGTGCGCATCTCTCGTCGCCACGCCTGAGGCGCCCGGCTAGCTGTCGCCCGCGTCGGCCCCCTCGTCGCCGGCGTCGACCCACGCGCTCCCATCCCATTGTCTCCATGCCGACGGGTCTTCCTTCGTCGAGTACCAACCGGCGGGGAGCCCGGGCCAGCCGCCCTCGGCCATCTCCTCGACCGGCCCCGTCCAGACCGACTCGATGCGATCGACCACCCATCCCCGGCGGCCCTCCGACACGAACGTCCAGCGTTTGGTGAAGGCCCGCGGCGCCGTGGCGTCTCCGTCCAGGATCTCGCCGGTGCGAAGGTCCTCCTTCCAGTCGCGCGCGACGAATCCGAGGTAGGCGTCAACCGGTCCGGTCGCTGCTTCGTCGCTCGGGCGCGCTAGGGCCACGTCGCGGAGCTCGGCGTCCGCGATCCCGTTGATCTGGAACTCCCGATCCAATGCATCCAACGCGTCTCGCGCCCATGCGAGGTACCTGCTCGAGACGCCCGGCGCCATCGCCTCCGCGTTCCGGTTGCTCCAGTCGCGCAGGATGAGCGTGAAGTTGTTCGCCACCAGGCGATGGACCGTTTGCGCAACCTCCAGGCCCTCATCCCTCTTCGGGGCCTCCGGTTCGGGCTCGGGCCCGGGTTCCGGCTCCGGTTCGGGCTCCGGTTCCGGCTCCGGTTCGGGCTCGGGCTCCGGTTCGGGCTCGGGCTCCGGTTCCGGCTCGGGCTCCGGTTCCGGCTCGGGCTCCGGCTCGGGTTCGGGCTCCGGCTCGGGCTCCGGCTCGGGCTCGGGCTCCGGCTCGGGTTCGGGCTCCGGCTGGGGTTCGGGCTCCGGCTGGGGCGACGGCGACGGCGACTGACCGCTCGTCATCCGACA
>JAXDIC010000336.1:0-14923 GCA_034664185.1 Thermoleophilaceae bacterium | reverse complement strand
GCGGTCAGGCAGACGCCGTTGACCGCCACCGAGTCGCCCTCGCTGAGGCCGGCGGCCAGCGGGGTGGACACCTCGATGTGCGACCCGTCGCCGTCGGGCTCGACACGGCTGACGGTTCCCTTGTCCTCCACCAGGCCCGTGAACATCACCACTCCGTGAGCCTGGCCGAGATCAGGACGTCGTCGGCCAGCGTCTCGACCTGGTGGTCCAACGCTCTCCTGGCCGCGCCGATCAGCTGGAAGCCCTGGCCCTCCACCGGGCTGCGCGCCTGCCGCCCCCCGGCCACGATCGGGGCGACGAACACCCGCATCTCGTCGACCTCGCCGGCGTCGAGGAAGGCGCCGGCCAGGTGGGGTCCGCCCTCCAGCAGCAGCGATTGGATCTCGCGCGAGCCCAGCTCGTGCAGCGCGGCCAGCACGCGGGCGGCCTCGTTCTCGCCGGCCACCGTGATGACCTCCGCGCCGGCGGCGGCGAGCCCCTCCGTGCGCGTGCGCGCGGCGGCGCGGGTGCAGATGACCATCAGCGGCGCCTCGTCGATGCTCCGAACGAGGCTGCTGTCCAGGGGGAGGCGGGCCTCGGAGTCGAACACCACGCGGCGCGGCTGGCGCGGCACGGCCTCGACGCGCGCGGTGAGCAGGGGATCGTCGGCCACCACCGTGCCGATCCCCACCGCCACGGCGTCGGTCTCCCCGCGCCAGCGGTGGGCGCGTGCCCGGCTGGCCTCTCCCGAGATCCAGCGCGAGTCGCCGGTGCTGGTCGCCACCTTGCCGTCCAGCGTCATGGCCACCTTGAGCGTGACGAGCGGACGGCCGGTGCGCGCGTGCTTGCGAAACGGCTGGTTGAGCATCCGCGCGGCGGCGCCCACGTCGCCGTCGACCACGTCCACGGCCACGCCCTCGTCGCGGAGGATGCCGAGGCCGCGGCCGTTGGCCTTCGGCGTCGGGTCGTCGGAGCCCACCACCACCCGCGCGATGCCGGCGGCCACGATCGCGTCCGTGCACGGCGGCGTGCGACCCTCGTGGCAGCACGGCTCGAGCGAGACATACAGCGTCGCCCCAGCCGGGTCCTGGGTGCAGGCGGCCAGCGCCTCGCGCTCCGCGTGCGGGCTGCCGGCGGCGGGGTGGAAGCCCTCGCCGATCACCTGTCCGTTCTTGACGATGACCGCCCCGACGAGCGGGTTGGGGCTGGTCATGCCGCGCCCCCCGGAGGCAAGCTCGATGGCTCTCATCAGGTGGCGCGCGTCGCGCTCGGTTCCGAGAGTTTGAGCCATTCTGGGCCGGTCTCCGATCGAAAGTTGACTCGCGAGTCAACTCTACCAAGGGGGTAATGAACGACCGCTAACCTCCTGCCGCTATGCGACCCCCCTGGAGCGGGCGCCTGCTCGTCGCGCTCGCCCTCCTCGCGATCTTCGTCGCGGGCCTCTACATCCGCTTCCGGAACAACGACTACGGACTGCCGTACGTCTACAACTTCGACGAGGCCACGCATTTCACGAACCGGGCCGTGAACATATTCGCCAAGGACTGGAACCCGGGCTACTTCCAGAATCCGTCCGGCTTCACCTACCTCGCGCACCTGACGATGCGGTTCGTGTACGGGGTGCTGGGAGTGCACCTCCACTACGGCACGATCACCCGGCAGTTCATGGGCGACCCGACGCCGATCTGGAAGCTCACGCGCGGGCTGGCGGCGGTGGTGGCGATGGCCGGCTCGGCGGCGGTGTTCTTCGCGGGTCGCAGGATCTGGAACGCGGGCGTCGGCCTTGTCGCCGCGGCGCTGCTCACGTTCGCCTTCCTTCCGGTCACCTACTCGCGGATCGCGGTCACGGACGTGGGCGCCTTCCTGCCGGTGGCGCTGGGGATCTACGGTGCGCTGAAGGTCCACGAGCGCGGCTGGCGGCGCGACTACCTCCTGGCCGGCGCCGGCGTTGGGCTGGCGGTGGGGTTCAAGTACACGGCGGGACTGGCGGTCGTGCCGCTCCTGATCGCCGGCGGCATGCGGCTCTGGCGGGCGCCGGGTCCCTTCTTTCGCCGGCGCGAGCTGCTCGACCTCGTGCTGGCGGGCGTGGCGCTGGTGCTGATGTTCGCGATCACCACGCCGTACTTCTTCCTCCATCCCGTCACCGCGCTCTACCAGATCAAGAACCAGGCGAGCGCCGCGGGCGGCACCGCCAAGCTGGGGCAGTCGCAGGAGGGCGGGTTCACCTACTACCTGAAGAGCTTCACGTGGGGCTTCGGCTGGGTGCCCACCGCCGCGGCGATCGCCGGCGCGGTGATCGAGATCCGCCGCGACCGCCTACGCGGAATCCTGCTGGTGGCCTTCCCGATCGCGCTGTTCCTCTACATGGGCGCGCAGTCGCGTTACTTCGGGCGCTGGATGCTGCCGATGTACCCGGTGCTCGTGCTGCTCGCCGGCGTGGCCGTGGTGCGCGCGGCAAGCCTCGTGCGCGGCCGCCCGGCGCTCCAGGGCGCCGCGGGCGCCGCCCTGGTCGCCGCGATGCTCATACAGCCCGTTGCGGCCGACATCCGCACGTCCGACGTGCTGGGTCGCAATGACACGCGCCAGGTTGCGCGCGACTACCTCACGTCGCATTACGGCCGCGGGCTGCGGGCCGTGATCGAGCCCGCGGTTCCGGACAACTTCTACGCCGTGCCGGGCGACTTCCTCCGCAGCAAGGACTTCACGCGCGGGTTCATCCGGGACATCCGCCGGCAGGCCGGAGCCGACGCGCCGGAGGGCGTCAACTCCACCTACGCGGACCAGCTCACTCCGGGGCTGATCGACGCCTACCGCAGCCAGGGCTTCTGCCTCGTGGTCACGATGAGCGTGATTCGCGGGCGCGCGGAGAACGCCAACCTGCCCAAGGCGCTCGCCTACTACCAGCGGCTGCGGCGGGAGTCGACGCAGGTGCTGCACGCCAGCCCGTTCAAGCGCGGTCGCAAGCCGGTCCCGCTCCACTACGACTTCTCCTACGACTACTACCCCACGGCGTACTACCGGCCCGGCCCCGACGTGCGCGTCTACCGCCTGCACAACTGCCGCCAGCAGTACCACCGGGTCCCGACCTTCCCGATCGGCACCAGCGGCCTGGACAAGGGAGCGGCGACGAGCTACTTCAAGGGCCCGGGCAAGTAGCTCCGCCGGGGGTCAGTGCGGCTTCGCCTGGATGCTGACCGAGTCGATCTTCCAGCGGCGGTGGAGCTTGAGCAGCGCGACCACGTAGTAGTGCTTGCCGTCCAGGGTCCTGACGCTGGCGTGTGCGTTGGTCGGCTTCACGATGGTGACGAACGTGACATCCACGGGCGCGCCCTGGAACCGCTTAGAGCTCTTGATGCAGCGCGCGCGGGAGCTGGTCAGGGTCGGGTTGGGGTCGCTGCCGCCGTAGACGCTGATCAGCCCGCGGCCGGTCAGCTGGGAGCACGTGTCCGGGCCGTGCGACAGGGCGAAGCGCTTGATCGCGGCCTCGATCTTCTTGCCCTCCGACGTGTCGCGCTGGCCGCTGCACCCGACCGCGCCGAGCGCCAGGCCGGCGCAGAGCACGGCGACGAGGGCCGCGCGGCTGAGGGGTGCGTCCGCCATCGGCGGCCCAGCGTAGCGACGGGGTTTGGCCGATCGGGCGATAGCCTCTAGCCGGGGCATGAAGCTGATCATCCAGATCCCATGCTTCAACGAGGAGGACCAGCTCCCGGCCACGCTCGGCGACCTGCCGCGGGCGATCGACGGGTTCGACTCGGTGGAGTGGCTGATCGTCGACGACGGGTCGAGCGATCGAACCATCGAGGTCGCGCGCGCCCATGGCGTCGACCACGTCGTCCGGCTGACCAACAACAAGGGGCTGGCCGCCGCGTTCCAGGCAGGGCTCGACGCCTGCCTGAAGCTGGGCGCCGACGTGATCGTCAACACCGACGCCGACAACCAGTACGACGCGCGCGACATCCCACTGCTCGTAAAGCCGATCCTGGCCGGCCGCGCCGACATGGTCGTGGGCGACCGCGTGGTCGACTCGATCGACCACTTCTCGCCGATCAAGAAGCGCCTGCAGCGCCTTGGCAGCGCCGTGGTGCGGCGCGCCTCCGACACCGGCGTGCGCGACACCACGTCGGGCTTCCGGGCCTACAACCGCGAGGCGGCCATCCAGGTGCAGGTCGTGTCCAAGTACACCTACACGCTGGAGACGATCATCCAGGCGGGCAAGATGCTGGTGGCGGTCGACCACACGCCGATCCGCACCAACCCCAAGACGCGCGAGTCGCGGCTGTTCAACTCGATGTCCGCCTACGTGCGGCGCAACACCATCTCGATCTTCCGCATCTACGCGTCGCATGAGCCGCTGCGCGTGTTCATGACTGCCGCGGCCGTCGTGGGGCTGGCGTCGGCGGTCATCTGGGCGCGCTTCCTCTGGTTCTACGTCGACGGCTCGGGCAAGGGCCACGTGCAGTCGCTGATCCTCGGGGGCGTGCTCTTCGTCGCCGCCGTCCAGCTGGCGGCGCTGGGTGTGGTCGGGGACATCCTGTCCGGCAACCGCGTGCTCGAGCAGCGCATCCTGGAGCGGGTCCGCCGCGTGGAGCTCAAGCTGGGCGTGGAGCCGTCGCACTACGAGCCGGGCGCCACGCCCGAGGGCCAGCCGCGCACCACCGGCGCCGAGGCCGGCCGCACCACGGGCAGCACCGAGGAGCGAGAGGCGCTCAGGCTTTGAGCGACGCATCCGCCGCCGCGGCGGTCCCCACCGGCAACACCTACGACAAGTACGGGTCCACCAACCCCGTGGTCAAGCGGCTCATGCGCGGCTTCCACGCTTCCCTCGACCAGCTCTGGCACCAGGCCGCTCCTGAATCGGTGCTGGACGTTGGCTGCGGCGAGGGGGTCCTGACCAGCGAGTGGGCCGAGCGGCTGGACGGCGGTCGGATCGTGGGCATCGATCTGGAGGACCCCAAGCTGATGGCGGAGTGGGAGGCGCGCAGGCGCCCCAACCTCGAGTACCGAGTCGAGGAGGCCACGTCGCTGTCGTTCGCAGACGACGAGTTCGACATGGCTTCGGCCATCGAGGTGCTCGAGCACGTGCCCGAGCCGGAGGCCACGCTGTCGGAGATGGCGCGGGTGGCCCGCCGGCACCTGCTCGTCTCGGTCCCGCGCGAGCCGATGTGGCGCATGCTCAACATGGCCCGCGGCGCCTACGTGCGCGACCTGGGCAACACGCCGGGCCATTTGAACCACTGGTCCAAGGTCGGCTTCCACTCGCTCCTGTCGCGCTACGGGAGGGTCCAGGAGGTAAGGACGCCCTTCCCCTGGACCATGCTCCTTGTCGACGTCAGCCTCCCGCCCCAGCGCTCGGTCTAGCGGATACGGGCGCGGCGCCTCGATCCTCGCGGTGGGGATCGGGGTCACCGCGGTCGTCACCTACGCGTACTTCGCGCTCGCCAGCCACGCGCTGAGCGACTCGGCGTACGGCGGGATCACGCTCCTGTGGTCGGTCGTGTTCGCCGTCACGTCGATCCTGTACCGGCCGGTGGAGCAGCTCCTGTCGCGGACGATCGCCGACCGCGACGCCCGCGGCCAGACCGGCAACGACCACCTGCGCGTGGCCGCCACCATCCAGCTGGCGCTGGGCGTGCTGTTCGCGCTGGTCGCGCTCGCTCTCCACCACCCGCTCCAGCACGGTCTGTTCGGTGGCTCCTCCACGCTCTACTGGGTGATGATCGGGGCGGTGCTCTGCTACGCCGCGAGCTACTTCGCACGCGGCTTCCTGGCCGGTCACCACCAGTTCGGGCTGTACGGGCTGCTGGTCTTCCTCGAGAGCTCGTCGCGCTGCGCGTTCGCGGTGGTGGCGGTGGTCGGGATCGCCACCGGGCAGTCCGTGGTGGCGCTGGGCATCGCCGCCGCGCCGCTGTTCTCGCTGGCCGTGGTGCCGTGGGCGCTGCGGCGCCGGCTGCGCGCGGACCGGTCGGTGGACATGGCGGGCGAGCCGGTCGTGACCGACAGCACGCCCGAGCAGGCCGAGTTCACACTGGCCCACGGGGCCGGGTTCGCGGGCGCGGTGCTCCTGATCATGATCTCCGAGCAGACGTTCCTGAACGGCGGCCCGCTGCTCGTGAAGGCGGCCGAGGGCCACCGCGGGGCGGCGCTTGCCGGCTTCGCCTTCAACGTGCTGCTGATCGCTCGCGGGCCGCTCGTGCTTTTCCAGGCGATCCAGACCTCGATCCTGCCTCATCTGACCAAGTTGCGCGCGAGCGGTCAGTCCGATCCGTTCCGGCGCAGCATCAACGTGACGCTCGGCGCGATCGCGGCGTTCGCCGGAGTGGTCGCGCTGGCGATGCTGGCGGTCGGCCCGGAGATCATGCACCTGGCGTTCGGCAGCGGCGGGCACTACGCGCGCGGTGGGCTCGTGCTGGTCTCGGCCGGCATGGGCCTCTACCTGTCGGCGGCCACGCTCAACCAGGCAGCCCTGGCGCGCGGCAAGACCAGGCAGGCGGCGCTGTGCTGGATCGGCTCCGCGGTCGCGTTCGTGGTCCTGCTGCTGGGCCCGAGCCTGCGCGAGCGCGTGCTCCAGGTGGAGCTGGCGTACGTCGGCGGCGCGCTCCTGCTGTGCGCGCTGCTGTACGCGCTTTACCGGCGGCCGGACTAGACGATCGCGGCTAGATCTCCAGCAGCATGCTGCCGCCGCAGTTGCGGCACTCGACGTTGGCCGTGTCCGACATGCGGGCGATCGTGGAGTGCGAGCCGCAGTTGGGGCAGTCCGAGCGCAGCTCGAAGCGCCTCATGCAGTACACGCAGCGGAAGCGGCCGGCCAGGTTGGTCGGACTGAGCCACGGCTCCCCGCAGGCCGGGCACTCGGGCCGGTTGAGCGGGGATTTGGACGAAGCGGCGCTCTCCATGGCCGCCAATTGTCCCCTACGGAGTCAAGGATTTCTCAAGAGCCGCGCAATGAAGAAGCCGTCGGTGCGGTCTCGATGCGGCAGGAGCTGGAGGAATCGCGGATCCTCGGGCAGCGCCAGCTCCGGCCGTTGGGCGCTCAGGTCGTCCGCGCTCAGCTCCGCGTGGTCGGCCAGGAGCGCCGCGACCTGCTCGCGGTTCTCGGCCGGAGAGATCGTGCAGGTCGAGTAGACCAGCACCCCGCCCGACCGCACCGAAGCGACCGCGGCCTCCAGGAGCTCGCGCTGCAGGACGGCCAGCTCCCGGATCTGGTCCGGGCCCTTGCGCCAGCGCGCGTCTGGGCGGGACTGGAGCGTGCCGAGGTCGGAGCACGGCGGGTCCAGCAGCACGCGGTCGAAGCCGTCGGGATCCACCGGCTCCCGCGCGTCGGCCTCGCGGACCGCGACGATCCCGGCGCCCAGGCGCGCGCAGGTGGCGCGCAGCTCCTCCGCACGCGCGTGGTTCTCCTCGACCGACACCACCTCGCCGTCGCCGCCCATCAGCGCGGCCAGGTGCGTCGACTTGGCGCCCGGTGCGGCGCAGAGGTCCAGCACCCGCTCGCCCGGCCGCGGGGCCAGCATGCGACCGACGAGCATCGAGGCGCGCGACTGCGGCATCAGCCAGCCGCGCTCGAAGAGGTCGGAGCCGTGCGCGTCGAACGGGACGTCGATCACCACGCCCTCGGGCAGCCCGGGCGCTTCGCGCGTGGCCACGTCGCGCTCGGCAAGCGCCATCCGCAGCTCGTCGGGCGACGTGCGCAGCTCGTTGGCACGCACCGCGCTCTCTGCTGGCTCGTTGTCGCGCTCCATCAGCTCGCGCGCCTGGTCGGGTCCCAGCGCCTCCGCCCACATCTCCGCGAGCCAGTCGGGGTGGGAGTGCAGGACCGCCGAGTCGCGCGGGAGCGTGCGCAGGAGCCGTGCGGCCTCGCGCGCGCCCCGGCGCATCACGGCGTTCGCGAACCCCGTGGCGCGCGGGGCCTCCGCCTTGACCAGCTCGACCGTCTGGTCGACGGCCGCGCGGTCGGGCACCGAGTCGAGCCACAGGAGCTGGAGGACGCCGAGGCGGAGCGCGTCCAGCACCTCGGGCTGGATGTCGTCCAGCGGCCGCGACGCCAGGCGGTCGAGCAGCCAGTCGACCGTTCGGAGCCGCTGCACGACCCCGTAGGCCAGCCGCTGGGCCAGCGCACGCTCGCGGGGATCGAGCCCGGCGCGCTCGGCCTCCGCGCGGAAGGCGCGATCGGCGTACGCGCCGTCCGACGTCACCCGCCGCAGGACGCGGTGGGCGCAGATCCGCGCGGGGGAGGCCGGCACGGCGTCAGGAGCCGCGGAGGTGGGCGCCGCGTCCGCGGAGGTACGCGGCCGCGTCCATCGGCCGCCCGCCCGCCGGCTGGACCTCGAGCAGCTCCAGCGCCCCGTCCACGCACCCAAACAGCAGCCGGTCGCCGTCCGCCGACAGCTCCGACGGCGGCGGAGGGGGAGCGTCCGAGACGGCCGCCCGTCGCACGCCCAACCGTTCCCCGTCGGCCGTCATGACGTACGCGCCCACGTGCGGGGTCAGCGCGCGCACGCGGCGCTCGAGCATCGCCGCCTCGGCCGACGGGTCGAGCACGCGGTCCTGGGCCTCGATCTTGGGCGCCAGCGTGACCCCCTCCGCCGGCTGCTCGCCGAACGGCGGGCCGGTGTCCAGCGCCTCCACCAGCAGATCGCCTCCCAGCGCGGCGAGCCTGGGCGCGAGCGAGCCGTAGTCGTCGTCGGCGCGGATGGGCTCGCTCCGCTGCAGGCACACCGGCCCGGCGTCCATCTCCATGCTCGGTCGCATGATCGACACGCCGGTCCGTTCGTCGCCCGCCTCGATCGCGCGCTCGATCGGCGCCGCTCCGCGCCAGCGCGGCAACAGCGACGGGTGCACGTTGAGCATCGGATGCTCGGAGAGCAGCGGCTCCCGGATCAGGGCGCCGAACGCGCAGATGCACACCGACTCGGGCCGCGCCGCCGAGATGGCCGCGCGGGCATCGTCCGAGTTGACGCTGTCCGGTTGGAGCAGCTCGATCCCCAGCGTGCGCGCCGCGTCGGCCACCGGCGGGGACGCCAGCCGCCGCCCGCGCCCGCGCGGCCGGTCGGGACGCGTGACCACCAGCACCGGACGGTGATCGGACTCGGCCAGGCGCTCCAGCACGGTGGCCGCAAAGTCCGAAGTTCCGAGGTAAACGGTCGGCACGGCCGCCAATCTAGACACCTCGGGAGCAACCCTTTGCGCCAAGCCGTGTAGAACATGCCCATGCCGGATCCGAGCATCGTCCGCTTTCGGCGGGCGGTAGCGAGCGCCCACGCGGAGCTGGAGAGCCGCCGCCAGGAGGTAAACGACCTCAATGTCTTCCCGGTTGCCGACGGCGACACGGGCGACAACATGTCGATGACCCTGCGCGCGGTGATCGAGGAGCTCGACCGCATCAACGGGCAGCACATCGACGAGATCGGGCGCGACGAGGTGGTGGCCGCGGTCGCCCGCGCCGCCCTGCTGGGCGCGCGGGGCAACAGCGGCGTGATCCTGTCCCAGATCGTGCGCGGCGCGGCCGAGGAGCTGGCCTCGCGACCCGGCGAGCTGATCGATCCGATCCTGGTCTCGGCCGCCCTGGCACGCGCGGCCGACGCGGCGTACGACTCCGTCCGCGACCCGGCCGAGGGCACGATGCTCTCGGCGGTTCGCGCCATGGCCCATCGCGTGGCCCAGGAGCTGGCCCACATGGAGACGCAGCGCCTGGACCCGGGTGTCGAGCCCGCCGCACAGGACTGGCTCCTGGCAGACGTGCTGGAGCGCGCGCTGCAGGCCGGCACCGAGGCGGTCGAGCGCGGGCCGGACCAGCTCCCGATCCTGCGCGAGGCGGGGGTGGTCGACGCCGGCGCCTACGGCCTCGTGGTGATCATCGCGGGCGTCATCGGCGCGCTTCGCGGCGACACGCCGCCCGAGGTGGAGCACCACACCGCTCCCGCGGGCGGACCGCACCAGCACCTCGGGCACGAGTCCAGCCGCTTCCGTTTCTGCACGAACTTCGCGGTGACCGGCGAGGGGCTCGAGTACTCGTCGTTCGTGCCGCAGCTCGAGGAGATCGGCGACTCGGTGCTGGTGGTGGGCGACCGCAAGACGCTGAAGGTGCACGTGCACACGGACGATCCCGACAGCGCCATGGCGCTGTTCGAGAAGGCCGGGGAGGTCTCGCGGCTGGACGTGGCGGACATGCGCCAGCAGATCGCGGAGCGCGAGCAGCGCCTGGCCGGCGGCGCGGCGGAGGCTGCCGCCACCGCGGGCGTCGTGGCTGTGGCCAGCGGGCTGGGGATGGCCGCGCTGTACCAGGGCCTGGGTGCGCACGTGGTGGACGGCGGAGCCACGTTCAACCCCTCGACCTCCGACCTGCTGGCCGGCGTCCATGCCGTGGCCGCGCACGAGGTCGTGCTGCTGCCCAACAGCGCCAACGTGATCATGGCCGCCGAGCGCGCGGCCGAGCTCTCGGAGAAGCCGGTGCGGGTCGTGCCCACCACCTCGCAGCAGGCCGCGATCCCCGCGCTGCTCGCCTTCGACCGCGATCGCCCGGCCGTCGACAACGCGGACGCCCTCGAGCAGCACCTGGCCGAGGTTCGCACGGGCGGCGTCGCCCAGGCAGCCCGCGACGACCCGGGGGGACGGTTTGCCGCCGGCGACGCCCTGGGCTACGTGGGCGAGGAGCTGACCGCCTGGGGTGCGCCGGAGCCAACGCTGGGTGCGGTGCTCGCGAGCGTGGCCAAGGGCTGCGAGGTTGTCACGTGCATAGCCGGGGAGGGCGCGCCGCTGGCCAGCGAAGAGATCGCGCTGCTGGTGCCGGAGGGCGTCGAGCTGGACTACCACGCCGGCGGCCAGCCGGCCTGGTGGTGGCTGATCGTGGCCGAGTAGAGGCCGGCCGACCTCCACCCACGCCATAGTGAGCGGTGGTCATGACCGCCGCCCATGGACCGTTTCGCTTCGCCAGCGCGGAGCCGCTCGACCGCGAGGAGCTCAGCTCGGACGCGCCGCGCTCCGCGCCGCGGCCGTCGCTACTGGCCGAGCCGCTGGACGTTCGGCACAAGAAGACCGCCGCCGCGCTGGAGGCGCTCGGCATCGAGACGCCGCGCGACCTGCTGGAGCACCTGCCCTTCCGCCACGAGGACCGGCGCGAGGCCAAGCCGATCGTGTCGCTCGTGCCCGGGGAGGAGGCGACCGTGATCGCGGACGTCCGCCGGGTCACGCGCCGCCGCAGCCGCCGCGGCCTGTCGATCGTCGAGGCCACGGTGGCCGACGAGTCGGGAGTCATCAAGGCCGTCTGGTTCAACCAGCCGTGGCTGGCGGACAGGTTCGCCGCCGGCACGCGCGTGGTCCTGCACGGCAAGCGCGGCAACCGCAACCAGTTCAGCGTGTCCAGCCACGAGATCGCGCCAGGCGTCACCGCCGGCGACGTCCGCGCCGAGGGCATGACCCCGGTCTACCCCGCCACCGAGGGCATCAGCTCCGACCGCCTGCGCGAGCTGGCCAAACGCCTGCGCGGGCTCGAGGTCAACGTGGTCGACGCCCTGCCGGCTCGCCTCCGCACGCGCGAGGGCCTGCCCGAGCGCCCCGCGGCCATGGCCGCCGTCCACTTCCCCGAGGGCGAGCGCGAGACCGAGTGCGCGCGGCGACGGCTGGCGTTCGAGGAGCTGCTCCTGCTCAAGCTCGCGCTGCTGGCACGCAAGCGAGCGCGCCGCGAGGCGGGCTCGGCGGCGGTGCTCGAGCCGACGGGCGAGCTCGTCGATCCCTGGCTCGCGGCGCTCCCGTTCGCTCTCACCGGGGACCAGCGGCGCGCGGTCGCCGCCGTCGACGCCGACCTGGCCGGCGGGCGGCCGATGCAGCGGCTCTTGATGGGTGAGGTCGGCTCAGGCAAGACCGTGGTGGCGCTGCACGCGATGCTCCGCGCTGCCGAGAGCGGGCGGCAGTCGGCGCTGATGGCGCCCACCGAGACGCTGGCCGAGCAGCACCTGATCACGCTCGACCGGCTCCTGGGCGGCCACGTGCCGATCGCGCTCCTGACCGGGTCCACCCCGGCCGTGCGCCGGCGCGAGATCCTGGGCCGCCTCGAGACGGGGGAGCTGCAGATCGTGGTGGGCACGCACGCGCTGCTCGAGGCGGCGGTGCAGTTCCGCGACCTCGCGCTCGCGGTGGTCGACGAGCAGCACCGGTTCGGCGTTCGCCAGCGCGCCGCGCTGGAGCGCAAGGCGCCGTCCGGGCTGTCCCCGCACGCGCTGCACCTCACGGCCACGCCCATCCCGCGCACGCTCCAGCTCACGCTGTACGGCGATCTCGACTCCACCGCGCTGCGCGAGCTGCCGGCGGGGCGCAAGCCGGTCGACACCCACGTGGTCAACGGAGCCCGCGAGCGGGCGCGGGCGTACGAGCGCGCCCGGGAGGAGATCGCCGCGGGGCGGCAGGTGTTCGTCGTCTGTCCGCTGGTCGAGGAGTCCGAGGCGCTGCAGGCGGCGGCCGCGACCGCGGAGGCCGAGCGGCTGGCCAAGACCGAGTTCCGCGACCACACGGTCGAGCTGATCCACGGCCAGATGCCCTCCAAGCGCAAGGCGGAGGCGATGCGCGCGTTCGCGTCGGGCGCCGCCGACGTGCTGGTCGCCACCAGCGTGATCGAGGTGGGCATCGACGTGCCCAACGCCAGCGTCATGCTGATCGAGGCGGCCGAGCGTTACGGCATCTCGCAGCTCCACCAGCTTCGAGGGCGGATCGGGCGCGGGGAGCACGCCGGCGTGTGCGTCCTGTTCGGCGATCCAGCGCAGCCGCGGCTGGCGGCGCTGCGGACCGAGCGCGACGGCTTCCGGCTGGCGGAGGTCGACCTGCGGCTGCGCAAGGGCGGCGAGGTGCTGGGCACCCGCCAGCACGGCTACGAGGAGTTCCGCGTCGCGCGCCTGCCCGACGACGTCGACCTCTTGGAGCGGGCTCAGGCCGTGGCGATCGAGGTCCTGGCGGCCGATCCGGAGCTGGACGATCCGGAGCACGCGCTCCTGGCGCTGGCGGTCACCGAGCGCTTCGGCTCGGCGCTCGAGCCGATCCCGGCGTGAGCCCGGCCGCTTAGAGTTCACCCATGCGAATCGTGGCGGGGGCGTACGGCGGACGGCGGCTGAAGACCGCTCCGGGGAAGCGCACGAGACCGACCGCGGAGCGCGTCCGCGAGGCGCTGTTCTCGATCCTCGGGCCGGTCGACGACATGGCTGTGGCCGACCTCTACGCCGGCTCGGGCGCGCTCGGCATCGAGGCGCTTTCGCGCGGCGCGGATCGCGCGACCTTCGTCGAGCACGACGCGCGCACGGCGGACATCGTGCGCTTCAACCTGGCCGCGCTCGACGCGGTCGACGAGGCGGAGGTCGTCGTCTGGGACGTGCTCCTATGGCTCCAGTCGGTGGCCGGCTCGGCCGCCTTCGACCTCGTGCTGATCGACCCGCCATATAGTTCCGCCCCCCGCCTGGGGGAACCGCTCAGCCAGCTGCTTCCCCGGGTCCTCGCTCCCAACGCCACGATCGTGACCGAATCCGACAAGCGCGCGCCGCTAGAGCTCGACCTCGTGCTCTGGGACGAGCGCGTGTACGGGGACACGCGGATCGCCATCCATCGTGTCTTCTGAGCACAGGGGCACGGCGGCCATCTGCCCGGGCACGTACGACCCGGTCACGCTCGGCCACGTCGACATCATCAAGCGCACGGCGGCCGTCTTCGACAGGGTGGTGGTGGGCGTGGTGAACCAGCCGGTGCGCAAGCAGGCCACCGTGTTCAGCGCCGAGGAGCGCGTGCAATTCATCCAGGCCGAAGTCGAGGAACCGGCCAATGTGCAGGTAAAAGCCTTTGCTACTCTCCTCGTCGATTTCGCGCGCGACCATGGTGCCAAGGCGATCGTGAAGGGGCTGCGCGCGATCTCGGACTTCGAGTACGAGTTCGAGATGAACCAGCTCAACCGGAAGATGGCGCCCGACATCGAGAGCATCTACATGTTCTCCTCGCCGGAGTTCACGTTCCTGAGCTCGAGCGGAGTGAAGGAGCTTGCGATGTTTGGCGCCGACCTGTCAGGCTTGGTGCCCGATCGAGTCGCGGCTCGCTTGGAGGAAGCGCTCAGGCGCTGACGAACTGAGGGGATCACATGGACGTACTCGTCCTCATCGACAAGCTCGACGACCAGATACACAACGCCAAGCCGGTCCCGCTGACCGACCAGGTGCGCGTGGACAAGGAAGAGGTCTACGACATCCTCGATCAGATGCGGGCCACGATCCCCGAGGAGATCAAGCAGGCGCGCTGGATCGTCAAGGAGCGGCAGGAGATGCTGGCCGAGGCCAAGCGCGAGGCCGAGCGCATCCTCAAGGAGTCGCGCGACGAGCAGACCCGGTTGATCTCCCAGGAGGAGGTCGTCAAGCAGGCCGAGCGCCAGGCCGAGGACATCATCGAGGAGGCGCGCACGCGCGAGCGCGAGATCCGTCTCGGCGCCGAGGACTACGCGGACGACATCCTCTACACGCTCGAGGTCAACCTCCAGAAGTTCACCGCGGCGGTTCAGCGCGGGCGCGATCGGCTGGCCGGGCGCGAAGAGGCCGAGGTCTCCTAGCAGTTCGTGGCGCGGGTCCTGGCGTTTGCGGCGCGGGTCCTTGCTCCGGTAGAGCCTCCGGCTCCACCTCCCAAAACGGTCGGTGTCGCGGAGTCTCCACCGTCGCTTCCCGCGAGGGGCGTTTCTGGCTAGCGCTGAGGGCGCGCTTTCATGCGGTCGATCCAGGCCGCTAGCTTCGGAACGCCCGGATGACGGCGATCCTCTTGGCGCTGGGTGCTTCGCTCGCGTGGGGCGCGGCCGACTTCGGCGGTGGCATGCTTGCGCGGCGATCGCCGGTGGTGGCGGTGGCGGTGGTCTCGCAGGCCGCCGGGTTCGTGGCGTTGCTCGCGGTGGCGGCGGTCAGCGGCGCGGCGCTGCGCGGGCACGGGGTGACGCTCG
>JAXDIC010000326.1:0-9849 GCA_034664185.1 Thermoleophilaceae bacterium | reverse complement strand
TGGTCCACCTCGCCCGGCACCACGAAGTAGTCGGAGTACTTGCACCCGGCGCGATTGGCGACCTTGCCCGGAACGTCGATCCAGAGCAGGGGCGGCGCGCCCGACATCCCGCTGAAGCCGAAGACCTTGCCCTTCGTCTTGACCCGCTGGACGAGGTCGCCGTTGGGGGCGTGGCCATAGGTCACCTTGACGATGTCGTAGCGGGCGTCCTTGCCCGGCGGGTTGTGCTTGACGTCGCCGACGGGATCCTTTGTGGAGCCCTTGTTTGCGATCGCGATCGCCGCGTATGCAATGCCGATCAGTCCCGCGATTAGAAGTGTGAGCGCCGCGCGCCTCATCCAGGCCTCCGATCTCGACTGCGTGCCCAGACTTCGGCACGCGGAGGCGATGCTAACCGCCTGGGTGACTGGCGTCGCGAACGGTTCGCCAGCTCTCGAGGGTGATGCGGAGTATCAGCCCGGTTATGACCAAGCCCATGATGGGGTCGGCGAGCGGAAGGCCTACCGCCACGACCCCCGCTGTAATGACCACGCCGGCGCTGACAATCGCATCGCTTCGCGCGTGCTGTCCGTCAGCAACGAGTGCCGCGCTATCAAGCCGCCGACCGGCCTCGAGGCGGATGCGGGCGGCGATCGAGTTGCCGATGATCCCTATCGCCCCGGCGGCGCCCATGGCAAGCAGATGCCGCGGCGGCAGGGGATGCAGGATGCGTTCGACGGCGAAGGCTCCGGCGGTCACGGCGCTTGCGAAGATCGTGAGCACGACGGCAAGGCCCGCTCCGCGCTCGGCCCGGTAAGACCTGAGCAGGAATGCCGCACCGAGCGGAAGCGCCGTGAGCGCGTCGCCGGCATTGTGGATCAGGTCGGCGAGCAGGGCGATGCTGCCCGTGGCGATGTAGATCGCGGCTTGGATGCTCGCCGTGACGCCGAGAATGCCGAGGGTGACGGCCACGGCCCTGACCCCCGCGCGGGAGCGCACGATCGAGCGATCGACAAGCCCGTGCGAGTGTTCGTGCCCGTCCTCATGACGGTGGGACGGAGGCGACTCATGCGTGGTCATGGGCGACTCCGGCCAAGGTGTCGGCGTCGAACTCCGCCTTGCAGCGCTCGGAGCAGAGGTAGACAGTGCGGCCATCGCGCTCCGAGACATACGCCTGCTTGCGGTCGACCTTCATTCCGCACACCGGGTCGGTCGCGCCGCGGCGCATCGTGATCGCGAACAGGACGCCGAAGACGATCAGCCCGAGCACGTTGAGGACGAGCTTGTAGTCGAGCTGAACCGAGCCGAAGATGTCACCGCGAGTTGGCCGCGTTGTGGGGGTCAGCCCGACGGCACTGAAGAGACCGTCGACGACCAGGGCGGCGATCACGATGGTCACGAACATCAGCGCGGTGATCCGCAGCGCGAACTGCCAGCCGTAGTACTTGCGGTAGATCGCGACGATCGGCAGCACGATCAGGTCGGCGAAGATGAACGCCATCACGCCGGCGAAGGAGATCCCGCCCGACCACAGCACGGCGGCCAGCGGGACGTTGCCGATCGAGCAGACGAAGCTGAGCACGGCGATGATCGGACCGGCGATCACGTTCTCGATCGTGCGGAGGCCCGACGGCGCATCGGTGACGAAGAGGCCGTTGAAGAACCCGTCGCCGAGCAGGGCGATGAAGCCCGCCAGGAAGAAGCCGACGAGTATCTCCTTCCACAGCATTCCCCAGTCGTTGCGAAAGTTGTGGGCCACGTCGGACCATGCATCGGGGGAGGTGAGCCGCTCGCGCAGGCTCAGCCGTGCGCCGGCCGCCTGGTGCTGGTGCCCACTGTCGGCCTCCTGCGCGTGCTGGCGCGCCCGCTCCTCGACGCCGCGCGAGACGAACAGGCGCAGCATCGTCGTCATCAACACGATCAGCACCAGTCCGCCGACGAACTCGGCGAGCGTGAACTGCCACCCGATCAGCAGCCAGAGCACCACCCCGAGCTCGATCACCAGGTTCGTCGAGGCAAACTGGAAAGCCAGCGCCGCGGCGGCGGACGCGCCCTTCTGGAACAACGACTTCGCAATCGCGATCGCGGCGTAGGAGCACGACGAGGAGGCAGCGCCGAGGAGCGTCGCCCTGCCAACCGGCCTGAGCCCGTCGCCGCCCAGGCTCGCCTCGATCCGCTCGCGCGGCACCCAGGCCTGCACGATGGCCGAGATGGCGAAGCCGAGCACCAGCGCCCACCAGACCTCGTATCCCATGAGGAAGGCGTTGGAGAATCCGTCGCCGATCTTGGAGAGAACGTCGCTCATACCACGCGGGGGTATCCCGTATGGGCAGCACGATTGCATACCCCCACCCCGTATGAAAACATTACTCCATGGCTACCGATTCGAAGGGTCTCAGGGGCTACTCGGCGACGAAGGACCAGCTCGTCAAGCGTCTGCGCCGCGTGGAGGGACAGGTGCGCGGGGTCGAGCGGATGGTCGAGGAGGAGCGCTACTGCATCGACGTCGTCACGCAGATCAACGCCGTCCAGGCAGCGCTCGACAAGATCTCGCTGGGCCTGCTCGACGACCACGCCCGCCACTGCATGCGCGGCAAGGGCACGGCGCCCAGCGACCCCGACGCTCAGGTCGACGAGCTGATGGGCGCCGTCGGCCGGCTTCTGTCACGTTGACCGCCACGCGGGCGACCCCGCACCGGCAGCCCGATCGCTCACCCTGAGCGGAGCCACGAGAATTACGCCACCGTGCTGGCGCTGCTCGCACTCGTCGCCTCGATCGGCCTCGCCGACTCGATCAACCCGTCGACGATCGTGCCCGCGCTCTATTACGCGACCACGGCGCGCGCACGGGCCGCGTTGACGAGCTTCGTCCTAGGCGTGTTCGCCGTGTACCTCGGAGGCGGCGTGGTCGTCCTCCTCGGCGGCAAGGAGCTGGTCACATCGCTGGTGCCCCACGTGGGCGCCAGGACCAAGCACCTGGCGGAGGTGGGTGCCGGCCTGCTGCTCCTGGGCGTGGCCGCCAGCGTCTGGCTGATGCGCGCCCGCGTGGCCGACCAGGTTCGGAAGCCAGGCAGCGCGCGGGCGTGGTCGGCGCTGGCCGTCGGCGGCGGGATCATGGCGTTCGAGCTACCCACCGCGTTCCCGTACTTCGCGGCCATAACCGCGATCGCCGCCTCACACTCGAGCATCGCCACCCAGCTCGCGCTCGTGGGCCTCTACAACGTCCTGTTCGTGGTGCCGCTGCTCGGGATCCTGGCCGCCACGATCTTCGCCGGCGGGCGCGGCGAGCGAGCGCTGCGGTCGGTGCGCGACTGGACTCAGCGCAACGCGCCGGCCGTTCTGGCCGCCACGCTGACGGTCATCGCCCTCGTCTGCCTCGTGCTGGGCGTCCAGGGCATAGCCTGAGCCGCCGGTCAGGTCGCGACAGCGGGGCGCGGCAGCAGGCTCGGGGACGCCGACGGGAGGTCGGGCGATGGGCGGCCCAGCCCGTAGCCCTGGCCGCCCTGGATGATCGCGTCCGGGCGCTCGGCGTCGTCGATCCCGCGGAGGAAGTCCAGCGTGTCCTTGTCCTCGATGCCCTCGGCGATCACGAAGGCGCCCGTCTGACGAGCGAAGGTCGCCATCGCCATGAGCACCGCTCTGGCGTTGGGCTCGGTCGCGGCGGCGGTGACGATGCTCCGGTCGAGCTTGACGAACTCCGCGTCCACCTGGCGCAGCATCTCGAGCCCGGAGTTGCCCGTGCCCACATCGTCGAGCGCGATCTTGAACCCCTGGCCGCGCAGGTGACGGAGGCACTTGACGACGGACGCCGTACGGCCCCCGAAGCGCTCTGTCACCTCGACCACCACTCGCTCGATCGGAATCCCGGCGCGCTCGACGGCCAAGCACAGCCAGTCGTCGCCGTCGGCGTCCAGGTCGAGCGTGCGCGGCGAGAGGTTGACGAACAGGAGCGCGTCGTCCGGCAGGTCCGACCCGATCTCGAGCGCGTGCTCGACGCACACGACGTCGAGCTCGTGCACCCGCCCCATCTGCTCGGCGATCTCGAAGGCCTCGAGCGGCCCGGCAAGCTCGTAGGAGGGGTCGGGGCGAGTCAGCGCCTCGACGCCCAGCATGCTCCCCTCGGCCAGGTCCCAGATCGGCTGGAACACGGTTTCGACCCGGCCCTCGTCGATCAGCCGGTGTACGGCGGCCCGCTTCTCGGACGTGGTCAGCACAACGTCGTCGCGAATGTCGTCGTAGTGGCCGATGTGGCTCCCCCGCCGCTTGGCCTCGTAGAGAGCGGCGTCGGCCTCGGCGCGGAGGGAGTCGGCCGTGCCGCCCGGCCTCAGCGCGCTCACGCCGATGCTGCCCGGCGCGCCGACCTCGGTGAGTGCGCGACCCAGGCGGATCGCCATCGTCCCTGCGCCTTCCGAGTCCGTGTGTGGCAGCACCACGGCGAACTCGTCGCCGCCGATCCGGTACGCCCGGTCCCCCGAGCGGCCGCGCCGCAGGGTGGTGGCCACACGCTTCAGCAGATCGTCGCCGCGGGGATGCCCGTGGCGATCGTTGAAGCGCTTGAAGCCGTCTATGTCGAGCACCGCGAGCGCGAGCGGGGCCTGGGAGCGCGCGGCCGCCGCTACCGCCGGCTCCAGCTCGTCCTGGAACGCGCGCTGGTTGGGCAGGTCGGTGAGCCCGTCGCGCATCGCGCGCTGCAGCGCGATCCGATGGCTGCGGAGCAGCGCGCGGCCGCCAACGACGTAGAACAGGACGTTGCCGGCCACCAGCGCCGCGAGTCCGAGCAAGAGAAGGATTCGCCGGATGTCGTCCAGCTGCGCCTGGAAAGCGTTGTGGTCGTAGGCCACCTCGAGCGCATAGCGCCCGCCCCGCAGGCTCACGGGAGAGATGAAGTCGAAGTCCCTCTGGTCGGCCGCGGACTGCGAGTCGCGCCCGCTGTGGTGTGCGCCGCGCTCGACCGCGGCCCGGAGCGAGGGGTCCAGGTCCTTCGTGCCGATCAGGGCCGGTCTCGATGCCGACACGACGACGCTGTGCCTGTCGACCAGGATCGCCTTGCGGGCGCCGGGACGCCTGCCCACGTCCTGCAGTCGCTCGCGGATCTCCGCGAAGGCGGTCCGGGGGTGCTGACTGGCCGCCAGCTCGATGCCGGCCGCGTCCGCGCGCTGGATCCCCGCGTAGGCGTCGACCTGGTAGCGCTCCAGCGCGCCAGCGACGGCTGTGTACACGGCGGCGCCGGTGAGCGACAGGGTGATCCCGACCGCCAGGAAGAGACGCACCGCGAACGCGAATTGGCTGCGCCCCGATTCGCCGCGGACCCAGCGGTAAAGGCGCCGCGGGTTGGGCATAGACGTCATGCTCTTGTGGTCGGCGTGTTGCGCCGCGCGGTCGATCCACCGATCGACGCTTCCTGGGTTGACGCCGCGGGTCCGGTCGGACTAGCCGAACGGCCTAGTCAGACGCGGAATCGGTCCTAGGACAGGTCGCGGGCCCGGCAGGCCAGCTGGAGCAGCAACAGGTCGTCCGGGTTGTCCCGGTCCACCTCGAGCAGGGCGAACGCGTTCTTGATCCGATACGCCACGGCATTGCGGTGGAGGTTCATGGCCTGCGCCGTCTTGGTCAGCGATCCCTGGTTGTCGAGGTAGACGTGAAGCGTTTGGATGAGGCGCTCTCCGCGCGCTCCCCCCAGCTTGGCCAGTGGCGCGAGCACCGTCGTGACCGCGTCCTGCGCGATGTCCGACGCGTACCACGCAACCAGGGCGCGCCTGAGCCCCAAGCTGTCGAAGGGCACGGCGGAGTTCACCGCGCCGGCCGCGCGCGCGGCCGTGACGGCGGCCTTCGCCTCGGCGGCCGAGGACACCAGCCCAGCCGGGCCCGGGTGCGGCGTTCCCACCCCGCAGCGCATCAGCGTGGTGGGCACGCGCCTGCGTACCGCGGCAAGCGCCTCGTCGACGGCGCTGCCCACGTCGGTCGAAGCCGCGGCGCCAGGGTCCGTGCCGTACATTCGAACGAGCACCAGAGCCATGCCGGAGCGCGCGCCGTGCCACGTGCCGCCCGAGCCGCGTACCCCGCGCATCAGGGCGCGGGCCACGCCGAGCCGAGACTCGAAGGCGGCGAGCTCACCGCCGTCGCCGGGATCGATGAGCTCCTCGAACTCCACTCGCACGGCCACGTGCCAGCCATCGATGGGAAGGCCGAGGTTGCGCGCACGTTGAACGATCCGGGCGCGCCCCTGCTGAGGAGCGGACAGCAGCTCGGAGAGCAACTCCACCTGGGACTGGATCGGCAGCTCCTCGGCACGACGCTCGCGGGCCAGGGCGCGTTGCACCCCACTGGCGGCCACCTGCATCACGATCTCGAGCCCGATGGCGAGATCCCCCTCCTGCGGGGGGGCGCTGAGCCAGCCTTCCACGTGGTCGTCCAGCACCACGGGCGCGCGCGGGCCAGACGCCGGCTCGGAGCTGACGAGCGCCAGTTGAACGCCGAGAGCGGCCCCCGCCCGTTCGACCAGCCGTTCGGGGCTGCCGTCCTCCGGGTGGGCCGCCACGGCACGCAGCGCGGCATGGGCCCGGACCAGTGCGGCGTCCGCGCCGCCCGACAGCTCGCGGGCGATCGCGATGGCGAGCTCGCCGAGATCGATGTCGTCGCTCGCGCCGAGCAGAGCCGTGCCGGAGCGGTCCGCAACCGCCGGAGCGGTGGGGGTCATGCGCGCCACCTGGCTCGCGGGCAGCACCAGCGCCGCGATCCTGCGACCGCGCGCCGTCCGCAGCGCCATGTCGAACCGGTATGTGCCCGCGGCGGCCGAAGCACTGCGCGTGAGGAGGACGATCGCCCCCTCCCCCACGCGCTCGATGTCACCCAGCTCCTCGATGACGGCCACCCGCTCCACCTCGCCGTCGGACCTGGGGCGCACGACATAGCCGAGGTGCGGGCTGAGCGTGGGCGACGCCACCAGCTCCGCGAGTGAAGCCACGCACTTATGCTAGATCGCCGTCTCGCGGGTGAGCGTGTTGCCAGAGCGCCTCGATGGGTCCAATCTGCCGGCAGTCGCGCGCGGTTGCGCGTTGCTGGGCGCCGGGGGCGGCGGCGATACCGACCTCCCGCTCTTGATGGCGTCCAGGGCAATTGAGGAGAACGGCCCGGTGCCGATGGTCGGGCTCGCCGACCTCCCGGACGACGGGCTCGTGATGCCGTGCACCTCGATCGGCTCACCGGCGGTGGCCACCGAGCGCCTGTGGAGCGGCGACGAGGGAGTGGTGCTGCGGGACACCGTCGAGGCCATCCGCGGGGAGCAGGTGTGCGCGCTCATGTGCTTCCGGGTCGGGGGCGCCAACGGCCTGCTCCCGATCACCTGGGCCGCGAACGTCGGCCTGCCGCTGCTGGACGCGGATGGCACGGGCCGGGGGCTATCCGCGCTGCACAGGCAGACGATGCGGCTTGCCGGCATCGCGGCCAACCCAGTCGTGCTCACCGACGGCCGCGGCAACACGCTGGTGATCCATCCGGCCGACCACGACTGGGCCGAACGCCTCGCGCGCGGAGCCGCGGGCACCCTCGGCGGGGTGTGCGCCGGGGCCCTCTACGTCATGACAGTGGACGAGGCGCGGGACGCCGTCATCGAGGGCTCGCTCTCCCGCGCGTTCCGGCTCGGCGAGGCGCTCCGCGCGCCTGGCCAGGCCGAGCATCCGTCGGCGGTCGGGGACGCCCTGGGCGGTACGGTGCTGATCGCTGGGACGGTCGTGGACGTGGAGCGCCTCGCGGACGATCGCTTCGTGCGGGGCTCCGCCACCGTGGCGGGGCGGGCCGAGTTCGAGGGGCGGCAGCTGCGCCTCGAGCTGCAGAACGAGTTTCTGCTCGCGATCGAGGACGGCGTGTTGCTCGCCGCCGTGCCGGACGTGATCTCGGTCCTTGCCTCGGACACGGGTGACCCGGTTGCCACGGAGCGACTGGCCTACGGCGACCGCGTGGCCGTGCTCGCGCTGCCGGCCCCCGACGTCTGGCGGTCGGAAGCCGGGCTGTCGCTGTCAGGTCCGCGGGCGTTCGGTTACGACGTCGACTACGCGACGATCCGCCCTGAGGCCCCGCATGGCGCCCGCTGAGCTCCAGCTGGGCCTCCACGTGGGCGGAACGAACGCCGACGCCGTGGTGATGGACCGCCGTGGCCGTCTGCTCGCGAAGGCGAAGGTCCCCGCGACGGGCGACCTCGGTGCCGACCTCGGGGCGACCCTGCGTGCCGTGGTTCGGGATGGCTCGCTCGATCCGGCCCGGATTGCTCGCGTGATGCTCAGCACGCGCAGGCCAGGCTCCCTGCTGGCGCAGCGGGGACTGGGGCGCGTGGGCGTGCTGCGGATCGGCGCCCCGCTGACGCATGCCCTGCCCCCGCTCTGCGGGTGGCCCGCGGAGCTCCGGACCAGGGTGTCGGCGGGCGAGGCCGTCGTGCGTGGAGGTGCCGAGTACGACGGCCGACCGGTCGCCCCCCTCGACGAAGCCGAGATCGCCCGCTTCCTCGGGGAGGTGGCGGACCAGGCCGAGGGCATCGCCATCACGAGCGTCTTCTCGCCGGTGGCACCGGATCAGGAGCTCGCGGCCGGCGAGCTCGTGAGGCGCGAGCTGGGCCCCTCCACGCACGTCTCCCTCAGCCACGAGATCGGCAGCGTCGGCCTCCTGGAGCGTGAGAACGCCACGGTGCTGAACGGGGCGCTGGGCTCCACCGTCGAGGATCTGGCCGCCACCCTGCGCGACGCTCTCGAGTCGGAGGGCATCGACGCCGAGCCGTTCGTGACCCAGAACGACGGCACGGTGATGACGCTGCAGCAGGCGCTCCGCTTCCCGGTGCTCACCATCGGCAGCGGCCCGGCAAGCGCGATGCGCGGAGCTGCATACCTGAGCGGTGTCGAGGACGGGATCGTGGTGGACGTCGGCGGCACCCGCACGGACGTGGGTGTGCTGGTGAAGGGGTTCCCTCGCGAGTCGCCCGGCCCGGCGCGGATCGAGGGCGTGCCGGTGGCCCTGCGGATGCCCGACGTGCGCACCCTGCCCTTCGGCGGAGGCTCATTCGCCCATCTCGGCGACGGCAGCGCACAGCCGAGCCTGGACGAGGCAGTGCTGCGCCACGCGCACGAGGCCCTGGCCGACAGTGTGGACCGGGCAAAGGCCGAGCCGCAGTCTCCGCCGCTGGTGGCCGTGGGCGGCGCGGACGCGCTGGTGCCCGGCCACCTCCGGGGCGTGAGCGAGGTGATCCGCCCGCCGGACCGCGACGTGGCGTGTGCGATCGGCGCGGCGATGGCGCCCGTGAGCGGTCACGCCGAGAGCATCCGCTCCAACCATCCCGACAAGAGACAGGCGGCGCTCGCCGAGGTGCGAGAGTCAGCGCTGGCCCAGGCGGTTCACGCGGGTGCTGACCCGGCCGCGGTGGCGATCGTGTCGGTGGAGGTGGTGCCCCTGACCTACCTCGCTGATCCCGCGATTCGGATCCGCGTCAAGGCCGCGGGTCCGGCAGGCTGACCGGTGCTCAGGTCCAGAGCCTGACGGTGAGGCCGCCCCCGGGCGATGCGACGAGATCCAGCCTGCGCGTGAGCTGTCTGGCCACCCAGAGCCCTCCGCCGGCGCTCGTCGGGGCGCCGGGGGGCAGGTAGCCGGCCAGCGGGTCGTCGAGTCCGCCTCCGGCGTCCGAGACCTCGCACACGAACGTTCCGTCGCCGCCGCCCACGCGGAGCGTGCGGAGTCCGGCGCCGTGGCGCTCGGCATTCACGGCCACCTCGCTGGCCGCGAGGACCATCGCCTCGGCCTGGTCCGTCGCCACGCCCGCGTCCGCCAGCTCTCGCGAGAGGGTGCCCCTGAGCGCCCGCGCGTCGCCGTCCGCCAGCACGTCGTGGAGCT
>JAXDIC010000310.1:0-2869 GCA_034664185.1 Thermoleophilaceae bacterium | reverse complement strand
TGAGGATCAGATTGCTCTTCTTGCGAATCGCGGCTCGCTCCGCGCGGGGGGTGTCGCCGTCGTAGATCGCCGGTCTGACGAGGCGCGGCATCCCGAACCGCTGAAGCGACCGCGCCTGGTCCTGAGCGAGCGCCTTGGTCGGATACAGGTACAGGGCGCGCGCGGCCCGATCTGAGCTCAGCACCTCCAACGTCGGCAGCTGGAAGCAGAGCGACTTGCCGGAAGCGGTTCCGGTGGTGACCATCGTCGGGCCGTCGAAGGCGGCGAACAGCGCCTGCGCCTGATGGGCGTACAGCTCCGTGATGCCTGCCGCATCGAGGGCGGCCCGGACCGTCGGACTGAGCTCCTCCGGAACCGAAACCGGACGCGCGGAGCGCGCCTCATAGAGATCTTCGTGAACCAGCCGCTCGTCATCACGACCCGTCTCGAGGAGGGCGGCCCAGGGCTCGGTTTCCCGCGCGATCGACACACAGGCCAGTATGGCGGCAGCTGCTACGGTCGCGCCCGCCATGCGCTGCCTCTACGTCGACCTCGACGGCACCCTGCTCGGCCCGAACGCCTCGCTGCTGCGAGGCGGCGACGGCCGCTTCTCGGCAATGGCCGTGCGGGCACTCGAGGCGTGCTGGCGAGCTGACGTCGAGGTCGTGCTGTATTCGGGACGCAAGCAGTCGAGCGTGTTTGAGACCTCACGACTGATCGGCGCGGACTCCTACATCTTCGAGCTCGGGTGCGGCCTCGTGGTGGACGGCGAGCTCGAGTGGCTCACCGACGGAGTCGTGCCCTCTGGCAAAGACGGTTCGATCTTCGACCAGATCTCCGCCACCGGCGCGCCCGAGGCGCTGCTATCCCACTTCGCCGGGCGGCTCGAGTACCACACGCCGTGGTCGAATGGGCGCGAGGTCTCGCACCTGTTCCGAGGCTCGGTCGACCTTGACGAGGCGCACCGCGTGCTGGCCGCGGCGGGGAACGAGTCACTGCGCCTGGTCGACAACGGCGTCGTGCGAGCGCATGCCGAGCAGATGCCGGGCCTGCCCACGATCCACGCCTACCACCTGATTCCCGCCGGCGCCTCGAAGGCACGGGCCGTCGCGCGGCACATGCAGGCGCGCGGCTACGCAGGGTCGGACTGCATCGCCGCGGGCGACTCCCGCGAGGACATGGATGCGGCCGGCGTGGTGGAAACGTTCTGGCTCGTCGCGAACGCGCTCGAGCGCGATCCGACGCTGGAGGCAGAGCTGCTCGGCCGCCCCGGCGTCCGCATCGCCGAGGAGGGATACGGCGCCGGGGTCTACGAGGCCGTGGTCACGACTTTGGCCGGGGGCTAGCCGAAGCCTGGCCCCCGGTCCGGCGCGTCTAGCGCTCGCGCTTGTCCCGCTCGACTTCGTCCGCGTCGCTGACCGCCCAGCCGAGCCGCTCGACAAGCTGAGCGGCGAAGTGATCGCTTTCGAAATCGCTCAAGTTCACCCGCTCTCGCAGCATCACGGATGTATCGGCCCGGTCAGTTGCCTTGTCCGCCGTCACGATGATCTGAGGCATCTTCTCTCTCCTTCGGGTCGCGTTCGACAACTACGTTCGCACCCTCATCTTCAGCCTGAGTAAACATCTCGTGACTGTTTCCTCGCGTGCGGGAGAACCAGTTCCGGATCCGTTCACGCACGCGTCGCCAGAAACCCGCGGGAACCGCCGGCCGCCACCGCGCGGGTGGCGGGACCGTGGTTCGCACGACGCCCACCCAGCTATCCAGTGGAAGCTCGCCGGAGATCAGCTCGGCCAGCGCGCTGGTCACCGGGGCGTCGATCCCCGCAGCGCGTAGTGCAGTCGACAGCAGCGGCACCGTTTCCAGCGCCTCCACCGCCTGACCCACTCGCGCGGGTATCTCCGTGGCGGCGACGCCCTGGGCCAGGAGCTCACCCGCGCGCCGGTTGCGACTCGTCGGCGCCAGCGCGGTGGCAACCAGATCTCCGGTCCCGGCCAGGCCGATCATCGACTCCGGCCTGGCTCCTTGCGCCTCGGCCCAGCGCCAGACCTCGGCGAAGATGTGACCTGCGGCCGCACCGGCCGCATTCAGCCCCTGCGCCTCCGTCGCCCCGGAGGCCAGCGCCGCGGCATTCTTCGCCACCCCGGCGAGCTCGACCCCGGTCGGATCGTTGGACTCCTCGCACACGACGCCCGCCCGGATGAACACGCCGGCCAGCGCGGTGGCGAGTGCCTCCTCCGTCGACGCCGACACCAGTCCGGCTCCGGCGCTGACCATCTCCCGCGCGTGAGCGGGGCCTCCGATGCATCCCGTGCGACTCGCACCGAATCGGCGCTGGAGCAGGAGGGTCGGCGAGGCGCCGTCGGGCGGCACAAGGCCCTTGGCCAGCGATACGACCGCTGCCTTCGGCGGCAGACCGTGATCTTCGAGACCCGCGATCACTTCATACAGGCCGCTCGAGGGAACCCCGAGAAACACGTAGTCCGCCCGAGCGAGCCCGGTGCTGGTGTGCTCGACCCGCAGTTCCCGCGGGAACTCAACCCCGGGGAGATAGACCCGGTTCTCACGCTCCTCGGACAGGAGCTCACACTGCTCCTTGGTTCGCGTCTGCAGCGTCGTCCGCAGCCCTCCGCGGGCCAGCAGCACGGCGACCGCCGTCCCGAACGATCCCGCGCCGATCACCACCGCCCGTTTCGTACCGGGAGCAGGCAGGTGAATCGAGCGGCGGGGGACGGGTGGCATCCCGGGCGAGCCTATCGGCCTGATCGTGGCTCGGCGCCGGGCTGGACTGGGCCGTACGGACGGCTGGGTCCGGCGGGTCGGCCGGGGAGGCTACTAGGCGGCGCCGCGGGCGCCGGCCCGCGTCTGCGAGTCGCGGACCGCGTCCTCCTG
>JAXDIC010000287.1:0-5739 GCA_034664185.1 Thermoleophilaceae bacterium | reverse complement strand
CGAGGATCTTCAGGAGCGCCTGCTGGACGCCCTCGCCCGACACGTCGCGCGTGATCGACGGGTTGTCGGCCTTGCGCGCGATCTTGTCGACCTCGTCGATGTAGATGATCCCGGTCTCGGCCTTCTTGACGTCGAAGTCCGCGGCCTGGATGAGCTTGAGGAGGATGTTCTCCACGTCCTCGCCCACGTAGCCGGCCTCGGTCAGCGCCGTGGCGTCGGCGATCGCGAACGGCACGTTGAGGATGCGCGCCAGCGTCTGGGCCAGCAGCGTCTTGCCACAGCCGGTGGGGCCCAGCAGGAGGATGTTGGACTTCTGGAGCTCCAGCTCCTGGTCCTCCGACTGCATCATCTGCACGCGCTTGTAGTGGTTGTAGACGGCCACGGACAGCGTGCGCTTGGCCGGCTCCTGCCCAACGACGTACTCCTGCAGGACGGAGTAGATCTCCTTGGGCTTGGGCAGGTTCTCGAGGTCGAACGTGGCCGGGCCCGTCAGCTCCTCGTCGATGATCTCGTTGCAGAGATCGATGCACTCGTCGCAGATGTAGACACCTGGACCGGCAATGAGCTTCTTGACCTGCCGCTGCGACTTGCCGCAGAAGCTGCACAGAAGCTGTTCGTTCGAGTCAGTCGGCCGTGCCACGCCTCTCCTCCCTCAGGAGGCCCCGGTTACCCTTCGCCCCGTCGGTCCCCATACGGTAGCGCCGACCGGGGGTGTGGCGTTGTATTCCCCCGAAAGCGGCATGCCACGCTCTTTTTCGCCCGCTTCGCCGGAATCCTTCAGTCCCCCCTTGGGACTGGACGGTCAGTCGGCGCGGAGAGCGAAGCGGTCGCCCAGGCCCAGCAGCTCCAGCAGGCGCGAGATCGAGCCCCGCACGCAGATCACGGAGAAGCCGCGATCCATGGCCCGGAGCCGCTTGGAGGCGTCGAGCAGCGCGTGCGCACCGCTCGAGTCCATGAAGGTGACGTCGCACAGGTCGACCACGACCTTGCTGCCGCCCTCGGCGATCGCCCTGTCCAGCTCGGCGATCAGCGTGGGAGCCGTCAGGAAGTCGACCTCGCGCTTGGGGACGACGACGCGGATGTCGCCCAGGCGATGCTGGGATACGGAGAAGTGGTCTTGCGGCATGGGCACCGGGCGAGTCCGGAGGGTGGACGCTAGGGCCGGATGACGGGGCTTCTGAGAGCGGCGTCACCCTTTCGAGCGGCTGCGGCGAGCCTACACCGCGGGAGCGCCGCGCGCCACCCCTCCAACTGGGTATTTAGCGACTTATTACGAGCCGGGCGTCCAGATCTTCTCGGCGGGCTCCTTGGCCTTGCCCTTGCCCTTCTCCTTGCCCTCCTTCTCTGGCGTCCAGAGCTTGTCCCGCGCCTCGGCCTGGTCGACGGGGATCGGCTTGGCGTGCTCGACGAGGAGGTCGACCGCCTTGCGCATCGCGATGTCCTCGCGAAGCGCGTCGTCGCGGCCGTCCGCCTTGGCGCGATCGAGCGCCTTCTGGAGCTCCTTGTCGTCCGGCGCGCCGCCGCCGGCCACCGTCGCCTGGCGCAGCGAGTCCAGCAGTTCGTCGTCGGCCGCCTCGATCCCCTCGGCCTCCACGACGGCCGTCAGCACGCTCTCGCGTCGCAGCGCGCGCTCGGCGTCCGGCTCCGCCTCCGTGACCAGCTCCTCCTCGGTCTTGCCCGTGATCTGGAGGTAGCGGTCGGGCGGGATCCCCTGCCGCTCCAGCCGGCGGCGGGTGGACGCCCACATCTCGTGCGCCTTGGCGTGCACCAGGTCGTGCGTCACGTCGATCGTCGCGGCCTCCGCGGCGGCGTCGACCACCGCCTCGCGGAACTCGACCTCCAGCTCGCGCTCGCGCGCCTCGCGCAGCTTCTGCTCGATGTCCGCGCGCAGCTCGTCGAGGGTGTCGAAGCCGCCGGCCTCCGTGGCCAGCTCGTCGTCCAGCTCGGGCAGCCGCTTCTCCTTGACCTCCTTGACGCTGACCGCGAAGACCGCGTCCTGGCCGGCCAGGCTCTCGGCCCCGTAGTCGTCCGGGAACTTCACGCGCACCTCGCGGTCGTCGCCGGGCGAGGCGCCCTGGAGCTGCTCCTCGAAGCCCTCGATCAGCCGTCCCGAGCCGAGCTCCAGCAGGTAGCCGCGCGCCTCGCCGCCCTCGAACGGCTCGCCGTCGACCGTGCCCGTGAAGTCGATCACCACGAAGTCGCCGGCGCTGGCGGGCCGCTCGACGTTCTCGAGCGATGCCGCGGACTCGCGCAGCCGCTCCACCTCCGCGTCCACCTGATCGGCCGGCACCTCCGGCTGGCCGCGACCAACCTCCAGGCCCTTGTAGTCGCCGAGCTCCGCCTTCGGGCGAACCGCCACCTCGATCGAGAACTGGAGCGGCGAGCCCTTCTCGGGAAGCTCGGCCAGATCCAGGCTGGGGTCGCCCACCGCCGCGATGCCGGCGTCGTGCACGGCCTGCTCGTACCAGTTCGGCAGCGCGTGGCGAACGGCCTCGTCGAGCACGGCGTCGCGGCCCACACGGCGGATGACGACCTCGGGCGGCACCTTGCCCTTGCGGAAGCCTGGGATCTTCAGCTCGCGGCCCAGATTGCGCGCGGCGGTGTCCAGCTCGCGCTCGAGCGCGTCGGACGCCACCTCCACCTCCACGCGCACGCGCGAGTCGCCCAGGTCCTTCGTCTCCGTGGTCACCTGAGTGGGCATGGCCGCGCCACGATAGCGTGGACACGTGCCCCGTCCGGAGCCCCCCACGCTGCCTCCTCGCCCTGCCGCGCGGCGGCTTCTGGCGTGGCTCTACACGGGCCCGCTCGGACATCTCTGGTCGACCGCCGCGGACGTGGCCGCGCTGTGGGTCAAGTGGGCGGCCGTCAGCGTCCGCGAGCGGGCGGCCGCTCGCTACTCGAAGCGGTAGAGCACTCCCGGCGGCGCGGCCCCGGCGGCCGCGAGCGGCGGCAGGGCCTTGGCGATGACCGACGCGAACACGTCCCGGCTGGCGGCGATCAGCCGCAGCAGCTCCTCGACCGGAGTCGCATCCGGCTTGACGCCGTTCGCGTAGTCGGTGGCGTAGCCCAGGAGCGCGTACGGCAGCTCGGCCTCGCCGGCCAGAACGGTCTCAGGTCCGGCCGTCTGGCTGACCGCGGTGACCC
Organism: Thermoleophilaceae bacterium; assembly: GCA_034664185.1. Classification (GTDB taxonomy): domain Bacteria; phylum Actinomycetota; class Thermoleophilia; order Solirubrobacterales; family Thermoleophilaceae; genus AC-37. Next base: position 2,595 of record JAXDIC010000287.1, on the reverse strand, counting down.
CGGCCATCGCCAGCGAGCGGATCTCCGCGCGCGTGTTGAAGCGCGGGCCGTCGACGTGTCCGTAGCAGCCGCCGTCGCGGGCCGGCACCGCCGCCTCGCGGCACCCCGCCAGGAGCGCCTGGCGGACGCCCTCCGAGAACGGGCCCTCGAAGATCCAATGGCCCCGCCGCGGGTCGCCGGGCTGGTCGTAGAGGGTGCAGAGGCTGCCGTCGGCCAGCCGGTTGGAGAGGAAGTGAAGGTCGTCGAACACGATCAGCGAGCCCAGCGGCACCGACGGGTCCACCGCTCCGCAGACCGTCACCGCCAGGATCGCATCGACCCCCAGCTGCTGGAGCGCCGCGATGTTCGCCCGGTGCGTCACCTGGTTCGACAGTCGCGCATGGCCCTCGCCGTGGCGCGAGACGTGGAGCAGCTCGACGCCGGAGCGCTCGAGTCGCGTGTAGGGCACGTCGCCGAACGCCGTGGTCGCCGTCTCTGCTCGCGCGTCGCCGGCCCCGGGCAGCACGTAGGTGCCGGTGCCGGTCAGCACGCCGACCCTCATCGGCCGCCCTCGGCCCAGCTCACCTGTCCCCGCGTACGCACGTCGTCCCCCGGCAGCAGGTACTGCGTGCAGCGAAACAGCGCGAGGTCCTTGGCGTCGGACTCGCGCGCGACCGTGGCGTCCCAGACCTGGGTCCTGCCTCCGCCGTGCACCAGGGTCGCGCGGCAGCGGAGCGAGTCGCCGCCGGACGTGGAGCGCAGGAAGTTGACCTTCAGCTCGGCGGTTGTGAACCCGGCGGCGCCCTCCGGCAGCGACGCCAGGCAGCCCATCCCGCACGTCGTGTCGGCCAGCGTGACGATCGCGCCCGCGTGGAGGAAGTCGTTGGGGGCGAGGAAGTCGTCCCTCACCCCCATGCGCGTCTCGGCCGCGCCATTGCCGACGGAGAGCAGCTCGACCCCGAACAGGCCAGGCAGCCGGCCGCGCATGGCGGCCTGGTAGCGGTCGCGCGCTGAGGGCGCGTCAGCCGATGTGCTCGACCGCCTCGATCGCGTGGTCGAGCCCGTGGATCTGGCCGACGTGCCCAAGCGAGTCGAGGAAGTCCTGGAAGCGCTGCATGTGGTCGTACAGGCACAGGCGCCGCACGTGGATCACGGGGATCTCGTCGTGCGCGACCGTGCGCGACTCGGTCTCGCCCAGACGGCCGGGCGCCACGAAGAGATGGGTGACCTGCGTGTCGGCGTTGCCGTGGCCGAGGTAGGTGCTGTCGAGCCAGATGCCGCGGTCGCGGAGCGTGGTGGACAGCACCAGCGCGTTGGGGCCCGCCTCGGTGAGGATCGTCTCGCTGCGAACGGGCAGTCCGTCGAGACGGATGCGGCAGGCTATCGGGCGGCGCATGTCATTACGGTAAGTCAGCGGAGTGTCGTTGGCAAGCCCGCGTCTGAGGTCTTGCAGACGAAATTGGACGGATGTTCGAGGCTTCCGGCTGGACGGTCAGGCCGGCGCCGAGGGTCCACCGCGCGGTGTAAGGCGCTCCACCGCTGGGCGCAGGTCACGCCGCTCGCGGGCATCTTTGAGGAAGCGACGACCGGGGCGCCGGCGCTCGGGCTTGAGCAATCCGCCGCAGATCTCGCAGGTCGAGGAGGCGCTGGCGCCGGGCTTGCTGAGCAGGCTCCAGCGGAGGCCGCCACACCCGTCACACCGCACCAGGACGCTCATTGGCGGGACGATACCCCACCCCCGAAGGTCGAAACATCTGTTACAAGCGCTGCACGGGATTAGGCTGAGAGGCGTCATGGAACTGGGTCTCAGGGGCAGGGTCGCCCTCGTGACCGGCGCCTCGAAGGGCCTCGGCCGGGGGGTCGCGCAGGCGCTGATCGACGAGGGCGCGCGGGTCGCGATCAGCTCGCGGTCGCGCGAGCGGATCGAGGCGGCGGCCGCCGAGATAGGCGCGCGGCCGTTCGTGCACGACAGCGCGGACCTGGACGCGGCGCCGGGTCTGGTGGAGGCGGTCCAGGCCGAGCTCGGCCCGATCGAGATCCTCGTGGCCAACACCGGCGGGCCCCCGCTGGGGCCCGATCCGCTGGTGTTCACCCGCGAGCAGTGGCAGGAGGCCTACCGCGACCTCGTGCTGGCCCCGATGGCGCTGATCGAGCGCGTGGTCCCCGGCATGCGCGAGCGCGGCTTCGGCCGGGTGGTCAGCGTCGGGTCGAGCGCCGTGCGCGAGCCGATCCCCGGCCTGATGCTGTCCAACTCCCACCGGGCCGCGCTGCTGGGCGCGCTCAAGACGCTCGCGCGCGAGGTGGCGAGCGACGGGGTCACGCTCAACTCCGTGCTGCCGGGCCGGATCGCCACGGACAGGCTGGCCGACAACTTCGGCTCGATCGACGTCGCCCAGGAGGCCGCCAAGCTGCAGGTCCCGGCCGGACGGCTGGGCACCGTCGAGGAGCTCGCGGCCGTGGCCACGTTCCTGTGCTCGGAGCGAGCCTCATACGTGACCGGCACCGCGGTGCTGGTCGACGGCGGGCTGACGCAGAGCGTCTAGCCCGCGCGGCGCGCCCGCATGCCTCGCCCGCACTCCGGCACGGACCCGGTACTTGGACGTCCGGGCCCGTAAC
>JAXDIC010000284.1:0-16446 GCA_034664185.1 Thermoleophilaceae bacterium | reverse complement strand
ACGACCGGTCCACCAACGTGTTCTGGCTCGCCCTGCCGTCGCTGGGCGAGGCCTGGCACAACAACCACCACGCGTTCCCGCGGTCAGCGCACCACGGGCTGCGCTGGTGGGAGGTGGACCTGGGCGGCCTGTTGATCCGCGCGATGAAGCGCGTGGGGCTGGCGTGGGACGTCGTGGAGATCCCGGTCGAGCGCCAGCTCCAGAAGGAGCGCGAAGGGGCGTCGTTCGCCAGGGGCAGGCTGTCCGACGCGGCCGGCACCGGCCCCGTCGTCAGCCCGCGTCGATAGACCAGCTGACCGGCCGGCGCGGGTCCGGCTCGTACGCGCAGAACGTTCCCGTTCGCACCGAGGTCTCCAGCTCGCGGCCGAGCTCGGCGTCGTACTCCGCCACGCGCTTGACCACTCCCCTGATCGACCGGGTCACGTTCACCCGCGCGCGCTCGGCGTTGGACGCGGCCTTGCGGTCGCGCCCACCCAGGCCGACGGCGCCCGCCAGCTCGCGGCCCAGGAACTCGATCTCCTCGCGGGCGCGGGCCGCGCGCTCGGGGTCGTTGAACGACTCGGCCTCCTCGGCTTCCTCGCGCAGCTCCTCCAGGCGGCTGCGGTATGCCGCCTTGGCCTTGGCGTCCAGGAGCGGCCCGGCGCTGTCGTCGCCCGCCGCGGTCAGCTCGACGCCCGGCGCGGCCGCGCCGCGCGCGGCGGCGTCGGGCTCGCCCGCGCCCATCAGCTCCATCGCGTGGACCTCCACGCCGGGGTTGGCCAGCAGCATGGCCAGGTAGCGCAGCCCCTTGCTGTCACGCACGCGCACGCCGCGCCCGTCGTAGTCGAAGAGCCACACGTCGCCCTCGCGCCGCAGCGAGGCCGACGTGGGCGCGGCGGGGCTCGCCGCCGGGCCAGGGGCCGGCGGCCCCTGGCCGCCCAGCTCGGCCACGAGCGCGGCGGCGCGCTGCTCCAGGCCGGGCGTCCCCAGCTCGCGAGCCCGCTCGGCGGCCTCGGCCAGCAGCTCCAGCGCGCGCTCCCTGTCGCCGGGCTCGTCGCGGGCGGCCAGCATGCGCGCCTCGTCGATGCGCAGGATCGCCAGCACCGGGCGGGCGCCGGCACGCTCGGCCGAGAGAACGGCGTCGGTGAAATGGTCAGCCGCTGCGCTCCAGTCCTCGCGGGTGGCGGCCAGCAGGCCCAGGTAGCGCGCGACGGGGCCGAGGTAGAGGCCGAAGAACGACACCACGTTGCGACGCGCGAACGGCTCCAGCAGGCCGTACAGCGTGGTGGCCCGCTCGCGATCGCCGAGATCCGCGCAGACCTCGGCGAGGATGGCCGCGGCCAGGAGCCACACCGCGTTGCGCGGGACGCCCGCGAAGTCGCGGGCCGCGAGGCGCTCCAGCTCTCGGCGTGCCTCCGCCTCGCGACCCAGGTCGCAGTACACGGCGGCCAGCGCCGCGCGCCAGACGGGCATGCCGGGGAGCGCATCGGCGAACTGGCGCGTCTCGGGCTCGATCTCGCCCAGGCGGCCCTGGCTCCAGCGCAGCCCCCAGTCCTGGCCCATCGTGATCACCGGGATCGTGCTGTCCCCGGCGCGGGCGCCCAGCTCGGCGGCCTCGACGCTCAGGCGCTCGGCGTCGTCGAAGCGGCCGTCCATCGCGGCGCGGCGCGATCGCTGCAGCGCCACGTGAGCGCGGGCCCGCGGCTCGCCGCTGTCCCGGACGCGCCGGTCCAGGGCCTCGATCTCCAGATCCGCGCCCGGCAGGTCGTCCAGCTCGAGCAACAGGTCGGCCTGGCGGCTGTGGGTGACCAGGACCAGCTCCACGTCCCCGTCCTGCTCCGCCAGCGGGAGCACCTCCTTCGACCACTCGAGCGCCTGCTCGCGCGTGTCGGGTCCCCACGTGGCCAGCTGGGCGTTGTGCAGCACGTAGCCGAGAGTGGCCGGGTCGCCCAACCGGCGGGCCATCGCGATCGCCTCGTCGACCAGCTCCTGGCGGCGGTCCGCGGCTCCGAGGCGGTCGTAGATCTGTACCGCCACACGCACCAGAACGCGGGCGCGCAGCGTGCTGTCCTCGGTGTCCAGGCGCTCGAGGGCTTCCTCCAGCAGGCCCACCACCTCCTCGTCCACCACGCCGGGGACGCGTGCGAAGGCGCGGAAGCCGAGCGCCGCCTGCGCCAGGAGCTCCGGTCGCCGCAGGGTCCGCGCCGCCGCCGCGGCGGCAACGAGGGTCGCGGTGGCCGCCGGATCGCCCGCGCGCACCTGCGCGCGGCCGAGCGCCAGGAGCAGCTCCGCGCGGCGCGGCGGGTCGGGCCCGGCCAGCTCCAGCGATCCGAGCGCGCCCTCGAACAGGCGTGCCGCCTCCTCGTACGCCAAGAGCCGCATGGCGCGCTCGCCGGCGCGCGCGGCGTAGTCCGCGGCCTTCTCGGCATAGCCGGCCGGCGCCGCCGCGAGGAAGTGGTGCGCAAGCTCGGCGACGTGCGGCTCGGGCTCGTTCGCGTATTGCTCCTCCAGCGTGTCGCCCACCACGCCGTGCGCGCGGATGCGCCGCGTCGGCGACAGCTCGCCGTACAGGGTCTCTCGCATCAGGCCGTGATCGAACCGGAACAGGCCGGGCGTGCCCTCCAGCTCGCCGATCAGGTCGACGGTCACCGCGCGGTCGAGGGTCTCGATCAGCTGCTCGCGCGCCACACCGGTCGCGCGCTCGAGCGTGCCCAGCCGGAACTCGCGCCCGATCACCGCGGCCATCTGGAGCGTCTCGCCGGCCGCCGCTCCCAGCGGCTCGAAGCGCCGTCGCACGGCATCGCGGACGGTGTCCGGCAACGGAAAGCGCGCGGTCGCTCCGCCGCGCTGGCGCTCGAGCTGGCCCTCAGCCGCGAGCAGACGCACCACCTCGGTCGCGAAGAACGGGTTGCCGTCCGTCGTCGCGTGCAGGGCGCGCGCCAGCTCGGGGGACGGATCGACGTTGCCACGCATCGCGATCAGCCGCGCGATGTCGGCCTCGTTCAAACGCCGCAGCACGATCTGCCGCGCCTCGCGGGCCAGCTCGTTGACGATCGTGTCGATCTCCGGCCGTCCGGCGGCCGCCGCCTCCTGGTAGGAGGCCAGCAGGAAGATCGGCGCGTCGCGCACGCTGCGCGCGACGAACTCCAGCATCAGGAGGGTCGGGGGGTCGGCCGCGTGCACGTCGTCCAGGAGGATGGCCAGCGGCCGATCGCCGGCCACCCGGCACAGGAACGTGGCGACGGCGTCGAACAGCGCGAAGCGAGCCTGGTCCGTGTCCAGCGAGCCGGGCGGCTCGATGTCGGGAAGCAGCGCGCGCAGCTCCGGCACGATCTGGGCCACCCACTTGGCGCCGGCGCCCAGCTGTCGCCGCAGGAGCTCGGAATCGCCGCCCTCGCTCAGCCCGCGGATCACCTGTACCCAGGGCCAGAATGCCGGCGCGCCGCCGCCCTCCCAGGCGCGGCCCCAACGGACCGTCGCTCCCTCGCTCGCCGCTCGCGCGGCTATCTCGTCGGCCAGGCGCGTCTTGCCGATGCCCGACTCGCCCGCCAGCACGCAGAACTGACCGCGGCCGGCGAGTGCCTCGGCGAGCGCCAATGCCAGGTCGCCCAGCTCCTGCTGGCGGCCGAGCAGGGCGGTATCGCCCGCCTGGCTTCGTTCAGCGCCCCCCGACCTGGCCATATCGATCTAACCGGGTCCTGCTTGGTCCCCCGCCGGCACTCCCACAATCTAGACCCTGGACGAGCAGGCAACGCTGCGGATTTTTTTCTTGCAGAGTGAGGCGGAGGTCTGTAGCGTCGCGATCCTGGTGGAGGGGCCGGGGGACAGGGCAGGGCGCTCGCGGGCCATCGTGGTGGCCACCCCGATTCCGCGCTGGTGGGCGCTCTTCCTGCGGGTCGAATTCGCGCTCGTGGCGCTGCTCCGCCGGATCCTGCGATCGAAGCTTCCCTCCCGCGCGGTTCGGCGCCTGTCGTTCATCAGCTTCGCCCGCTGGGCGGTGATCTACAGCGTGCCCGCGAAGGCCCGCCGTGGCCGCGTCAGGCGGCTGCCGCACCCGTACGTCGTCTTCCAGAGCAACTTCAACGGCCAGCCGGAGGAGTACATCGAGGCCTTCGCGCTCGGGCTCAAGTGGCGGATGCGCGCGCTCTGGGGAGGCGCCTACGGGGTACCCGACCCGACCGACCTGACGCACTTCACGGCGCACATCGCGGCCCGCTGGATCCCGTGCGAGCACTACTACTGTGCGTACCCGGAGGCCTCGACGAAGATGGTGCTGGACGCGGTGCAGCTGCGCGGGCACTTCGACGATCTGGCCAAGCGAGCCCCGGGCCTCGAGCCTGCGGAGTTCGCGACCGAGTACGCGCGCTTCCTGGAGCGCGTGCAGGGGTGCCTGTGAGCGGCCGTAACGAGGGCCTGTGCGTGCTGGCGCCGATCGCGGACGGCCACGAGCAGGCGCTGCGCGACCGCCTGCGCGCACTGCCCACCGGGCTCGGCAGCCCACTGGCCGGCGTGCCCGGCACGCACTTCGCGCGCTGGGCGATCGTCGCGTTGGAGGACAAGGACGGGCAGCCGCTTGCGGAACCGCCGCGGCAGCTTCTGTTCTCGGCCGAGTTCGACGGCGAGCTGGAGCCGTACGTGGCCGCGCTGTGCGTCGAGCTGGGTGCCGAGGCGCGTGCGATCTGGTCGCACTGCGCGGGGTGTCCGGTTGAGAGCGACAGGGGCCTTGCGAAGTACCTGCTCGAGCACCGCGTGCCACCCGGATACTCGGTGGTGGCGTATCCGGACGCCACGGTCGAGGACGTCCGGGCCAGCCTTGCGCTGCGCGACCTGATGACCGAGTTCGTCATGAAGGCCGCCGCGCTGGACCCGCCGGCCCTCAAGCGCACGTGGCTGGACAGCTTCCGCGGGGTCGGGCGGTAACGATGGATCAGGCGGAGCCTGCACGCGTCGACCAGCACGATCTGCAGGGCAACATCCTGGCCGGTTACGGGCTCGACCACTCTCTGTTCATGGTCTTCCGGATCGCCGACCCGGCCGCGGGCCGCACCTGGCTGGGCGAGCTGGCCGGGCAGGTGACCACCGCCGTGCCATTCGGCGCCTCCAAGCCGGCCAGCACCCTCAACGTGGCCGTGACGCACGAGGGGCTGGCCGCTCTGGGCGTGCCGGATGGGGTGCTGGCCAGCTTCCCCGACGACTACCGCAATGGAATGGCGGCCAGCGCCGAGCGGCTGGGCGACAGCGGAGCGGACGCCCCCGCCCAGTGGGAGCCGGGGCTCCGGCCGGGGGAGCCGCACGCCCTGGTCACCGTGACCGCTCAGGAGCAGGCCGACCTGGACGCGCGGCGCGGCGAGGTCGAGCGGCGCGCCTCTCCACCCGACTCCGGCATCCAGCTCGTGCACGAGCAGCTGGCGTCGGTCATCAGGGCGCGCGAGGGCGACGGGGTGGCGCGCGAGCACTTCGGGTTCGCCGATGGGTTCGCCCAGCCGTCGATCGCCGGCGTCGCCGCGCACGATCCCAAGCTCAAGGTCGGCCCCACCCCGCGTCCGGGCCAGGGCACGCCGACAGGATCCGGCTGGCAGGACCTGGCACCCGGCGAGTTCGTCCTGGGCTACCCGGACGAGGCGGGGGTGGTGGCCGAGCGGCCCGCCGATGCGCTGCGCGCCAACGGGTCGTACATGGTGGTCCGCAAGCTGCGCCAGGACGTGGCGCTGCTTCATCGCTTCCTTCACGACGCAGCGGGTAACGACCCCGAAGGAGCCAACCTGCTGGCGGCCAAGATCATGGGCCGCTGGCCCGACGGCACGCCGCTGGCCCTGTCCCCCGACAAGCCCGCCCCAGCGGCGAAGGACGGAACGCCCAGCAACGACTTCCTCTACGGAAAGGACGGCCAGGGGCTGCGCTGCCCGGTGGGCGCCCACATCCGCCGGGCCAACCCGCGCGACGCGCTGGGGTTCGAGGGGCGCCTCACCTCGCGTCACCGGATCATCCGGCGCGGGATGCCGTACGGCCCGGCGTCCGCGGACCCCTCGGTGGATGACGCGATCGACCGCGGCCTGATGTTCGTCTGCTACCAGGCCAGCATCGCCCGCCAGTTCGAGCTGATCCAGGGCCAGTGGATCTCAGACGGCGACGCCTTCGGCCTGGGCGCCGACCGCGACTTCCTGCTGGGCGGCGAGGACCCGCGCGGCAAGATGGTGATCCCCGGCGACCCGCCGCGCCTGCTGGGCCCGCGCCACTCGTTCGTCACCAACCGCGGCGGCGGCTACTTCTTCGCCCCCGGCGTGGCGGCGCTGAAGGCGCTGGCGGCGGGGCTCTGAGCGTTCAGCGCAAACAAACAATTGGTTCGTTGAGTGGGCCATAGCCCCCTTGAGGAACCACTCGATGGTCAGTCGCGCAGAATCGCGGCCGCCGCCGCGGCGGACTCGTCGCCGAGCCCCTCGCCGAGCATGGGATCGCCGCCTGCGTCCACGATGTCCTGCAGTGCCGCGACGGTCTGACCCCGTAACTGGCGCTTTACACGCGGGTAGGCCGAGCGCGGCAGCGAGGCCAGCCCGGAAGCCACCGCAAGCGCCCGCTCCAACACCTGATCGGCAGCCACGAGCTCGTCGAGCAACCCGAGCTCCACGGCGACGTCGCCCGCCTCCACCAGCTCCGCCCGCAGCGCCAGCACCCTGACCGCCGGCGCCGCCAGCTCCGCCCGCACGACGGCCATCGCCGCCGCCGGGTACCCGATGCCGGCGCGCAGCTCGGTCAGGCCCAGCTTGCCCGCCCCGCTGGACCCCACGCGGTAGTCGCCGCACAGCGCCAGGATCAGGCCGCCGGCGATCGCGTGGCCGTTGACCGCGCACACCAGCGGGCGCGGGAATCCGTACCAGGCGAGGAACAGGCGATTGATGCCCTGGACCATCGCGCGCTGCCCGTCGGCGTCCAGCCCCTGCACGGCCTTCAGGTCGACGCCGGCCGAGAAGAACCCCTCGCGCCCGACGATCACCGCGGCGCCGGGCTCGGCGGCGGCCAGCTGGTCCACCGCCGCACGACCCTCGTCCAGCAGCTCGAGGTCCATCGCGTTGGCGGGCGGGCGGTCGATGCGCACGACCGCGACGTCGCCACGCTCCTCGATGGTCACGAACCGGGACATCGGCAGGCGCTGAAGACTAGGGTTTCCGCAGGGGATGGGACCGCTGCGCTTGACCCGGTGGGTCGTGCCAGGTGCGCTGGCCGCTGTGTGCGCGGCCGTGCCCGGCGTCGCGCTGGCCGACCACCCCGTCAGCGACGCGGCCAACAAGCCGCTCGACGACGGCTGCCAGCGCAACGTGCCCGGCCTGTTGAGCTACACGTCGCCGGAGTGGGTGTACGTGAACAGCCACACGGCGAAGGACACGGTGCAGCACCTCGAGGGCGTGGTCAGGGATCCGCATACCGCCGGCGAGGACCTGCCCGAGGAGCACCTGAGCTACGACTTCGACTTCAACGTGCTGCCGGACGCGCCGTACGTGGGCCTGGCGGGCGGCAGCCCCAACGCCAACGGAGGCACCGGCAGCGGCAACTGGGACAAGGGCAGCCCCAGCGAGTACGGCACGATGCACCTCGAGTGGGAGTCCGGCTCCGTGCCGACCTACGCCTGGCCCGACGAGGGCGACCGCGTGAGCGTCTGGGGACAGTGGATCTGGGACTGCGGCCACTGGGGCCAGGGCTTCGACTTCACCGCACCGGGATCGAACGACCCGACCGCCCCGCTCGTCCACAACGGCGACTACCTCCTGCCGGGCCAGACCGAGAGCGAGCTGATCGGCGTGCCCGACGCGACGAACATCCGCGGCGAGCAGACGGAGCTGCACCCGCTCCAGGCGCTGGTGGTCACCCGCGCCGTGCCGTGGCAGGCCGCGGCGCGCGAGTCGCAGACCGACGTCTTCGTGTCCACCAACGGCACCGCGGCGCACGCCGACGAGCAGTGCGCGCGCGACATCAAGTCACTCCCGGGACAGCCGTCCTACGGCCCGGACTACACGGCGTGCACGCACCAGAGCGCCAACGAGTACCAGCCGATCGGCGGCCGGACCTACGACTTCTTCGTGCCGGCTCCGCCCAAGCCGTCGCCGGGCGCGCAGCTGCGTTACCGCGAGGTGCCTCGGGTGGGCGCCAACGGGGCCAGCGAGCAGGTGACGCCGACCGACAACGGACTGCAGGTGCACCTGACCTTCGACAAGGTGCCCGCCGGACAGCCCGAGGGCTTCGGCGCGAGCTACTTCGTGGGCTGGGAGGGCGACACCGCGCAGGCGCCCGACCACCTGCAGATCACGCTCAACTCGATCACCGTGCACCACTCGCTCGACCCCAACCCGGGCCGCGCGCAGCAGACCGGCGTTCCGCCCGGCGAGTACAACCTCTACATGGACGCCAACGGCTACTGGAACTTCATCGGCGGCCGCGGGCCCACCGGCGCGGTGACCGGCGGCTCGCCCCCGGAGTGGGTGCCCGGCCTGGGCGCCGTCACCGACGGGCAGACCTTCTCGAACATCAACCGCACGGTGGACCTGTTCGTGCCGCAGGGCAAGAGGTTCCGCCTGTTCGTAAACGCGCGCGAGTGCGACCTGCCGCACATGGACCCGTGCGCCACGACCACGGAGCTCTCCGATGGCAACGACGCGCCGGGCGACCACGCGGACGAGTTCGCCTCGGTGGCGGCGGCGCTGGGCACGCACACGCTGAAGCCGCAGAGCGGCAACTACGAGATGACCTACACGGTGAAGAAGGTGGCCGGCGCCGGCGGCGGACCGAGCCCGCCGGGGTCGACCGGGGTCGGGTCCAGCTCCTCGGGCGGCAACCCGGGCGGCGGCGGCGCGGTGCTCCAGCAGCCCAAGCCGCCGCAGGTCGGCTGCACCGACCTGTTCGCGCCGCGCTCGCTGTTCGCGCGCCGCGGGCTGCACGCCTCGCGCCGCGGCCTGACGCTGCGCGGCACCGCCCGCGACCGCGGCTGCGCCGGCGTGTCCGCCGTGACGGTTGCGATCGGGCGGCGCCAGGGCCACCACAGCGGCCGCTGCCGCTACCTCCGGGCAGACGGGCGGCTGGGGCGAGTGACGAACTGCCACAACCCCACCTACATCCCCGCGAAGGGCGGCCGGCACTGGCGCTTCAACCTGCGCGAGCGGCTGCCGGCCGGCACCTACACCGCCCGCTGCCGCTCCTCCGACCGCACGGGCAACATCGAGATCAAGACCCGCCTGCGCGGGAAGCGGCGCAACTTCCTCACGTTCAAGGTGCGCTGACGCGCGGGGTGGAGCTCCGCCCCTTCATCTGCCGCCACGTGGCCCGGCCGGAGATGCGCGTGTCCGTGGCGTCCGGGCGCGCGAACGAGTAGATCCCGTTCTTCGGGTCCGACTTGGGGCTCTTGCCCGCCAGCGGCACGAACGGGTAGCTGGCCACACCCGACCCGTCCGCGTCGAACGACGTGTAGTCCGGCTGCGAGGTGAAGACGTCGTCCAGCGGACGGCTGGTGGCGGCGTAGTCGGTGATCGGGGGAAGCCCGAGGATCCGGTCGATCGCCCCCACGGCCGAGCCCAGGTTGTACGAGGCCGTGGAGATGAAGCCGTGCTTGACCCACGGGCTGGCGACGGCCATCAGCCCGCGGTAGGCGCTGACGTGGTCGCCCGTGCCCTGCGGATCGTCCTCGAGCACGATGACCAGCGTGGAGGGCCAGTCGGGGCTGTGCGACACCGCGTCGATCAGCCTGCCGGTGGCGTAGTCGTTGTCGGCCACCTGGGCCTCGATCGTCGCGTACCCGGGCTCGTTCACCACGGTGGTGTGGTCCCCACCCAGGTAGACGTACTCGAAGGCCGGCAGCGAGCAGTTCGCGCCGTAGGTCACGGCCAGCCCACCCGTGCATTGGTGGCTCTCGAACTGCTGGAACTCGCTCTCCCAGCCGGCCTCGCGACGGGTGTCCGGCACGTGCAGGTCGTAGCGCGGGAAGGTGGCGTCGGGGGCCTCGAGCTTCCCCGGAATCAGGTGCGCCCGGAATGCGGTCTCCATGTTGTAGGTCCGCACGCTCAGCCCGGCCTTCCACGCCTGGTCGGCCAAGGTGCCGGTGCGCGGGAAGTTGGTGGGGTCGTCCCAGGAGTTCGAGACGTGCTTGAAGTGGGTGCCCGTGTCCGAGGCGATCGAGCGCTCGTACAGCTCGCTGGTCCCCCCCGCGTCCTCCCACATGTGGCCGACGACGCTGGCGAACCCCTGGTAGGCGAAGTTCTGCGACTCCACGAACCTGCGCTCCAGCGCGTGCAGGTTGGGCGTTATCGGCTGCCCGAACACGGTCAGCGCCTTGCCCGGTCCGTCGTGCAGGTCGCCCAGGTCGGCGTCGTAGGTCTTGTTCTCGCGGGTCACGTAGATGACGTGCTGGATGGGACCCGCGCGCCCGGCCACCAGCGGGCTGTCCGAGGCCAGCGGGGCAGGCGTGCGCGGGGCCAGGTTGCTGCGCACCTGGGCGGTGTACCCAGCCAGCGCGGGCGGCGCCGGCACGCGCAGGGACTCGAGCGTGCCGGCGGTGGCGTACGCGGCGTCCGGAGCGAACCGCACGGGATCGAGCTGACTGAACGGCTGCGTGGCGCCGGCGCTCCGTGCCAGGCCGCGGGCGGTCACCACGTGCACCGCGCCGCCCCCCACGGCCACCGCCGCGGGATACCAGCCGGTCGGGAACAGTCCGGCCAGCTTCCACGTTCCGCCCACCACCAGCACCCGATGGTGCGAGCGAATCCGCCTCGTGCCCGCCAGCTTGAGCACCGCCACCGCGTTGTCTCCGCCCAGGCTCACGTAGGCGGTGCGCCCGTCGCGCGCCACCGCGATGGCGTTCGGCGAGTCGCTGCGGCGGCCGATCTGCGCCAGGTCGACCCTGGCCTTCCGGCGCGTGCGCGTGTCGAAGCTCGTCATGGTCGCGTCGTTGGAGTTGGCCACCAGCATGCGCGTGCCCGCCACGGCCACGGCGGTGGGGTGGTCGCCCACGCGGATCGACTTGGTGCGACCGCTGCCGGTCTGGATCTCGGTGACCGTCCTGCCGCGCCAGTTGCTGGCGTACAGCGTCTTGCCGTCCGCCGTCAGCGCGAGCTGGTCCGGCGAGGGCGCACGGAGGAACCTGGGCCCGTGGTCGCCGCTGGGGTCGACCTTGGCCACCACGTTCGACTCGGCCTCGGCGGCCCAGAGGGTGCGCCCGTCGCGCGACAGCGCCAGCCCCGACACGAAGCCCCCCACGGGCAGGTCGTACCCCTGCGAGTAGGTCCCGTTCCCGCTGACCGTCAGGACGTGCACGGCGCGGTCGCTGCCGCCGGCCACGTAGACGCGGTTGCCGCGGCGGTTGAACACGATCGACTGGAACGCGTCATCCACCTGGAGCGACTGGCGCACGGCGCCCGTGGCGGGGTCCACGACCCGGAGCGCCACGCCCCCGTTGGGCGCGCCGCCCTGGACCTGCGGTCCCGCGATGGTCAAGAGCGTCCTGCCGTTGGGCGCCACCGCGACGCCGGTCGGGAACGCCTGGAGCGTGGTGATGCGGCCCGCGGGCGTGGCCAGCCGGCCGGTGGGCAGCTCGACGGGCGGCCCGGCCGCGCGCGCCGGTGCGGCCGCGAGCGGCAGCCCTCCCAGGGCGGCGACGGTTACGGCGTGCCGGAGGGCCGCGCGAGTCCTGATCCCTGCCTGCACCACTCCGACTGTAACCCCGGCCGGCGCCGCGAGTCGCGGGGCGCCGGGGCTAGCGCGGAAGCTGCCTGGTGACCTCCACGGTCTGCTGGAAGGTCGGCCGGTTGATCCACGGGAAGGGCGGCACGTCGACCCCTGCGGCAATCGTCGAGCGCGTCTCGTCGTAGCAGCTGGCCTCAACGCGGTTCTCGCTGGCGCAGGTCGGGTCGTGGCCGTACAGGGCCTGCTTGGTCACGCCCAGGGCGTCGGTCAGCGACTTGCGCAGCGCGGCGCGGCAGCGCTTGCGCGAGCCCTTCCCGCAGTAGGACCGCGACCAGGCGCCGCGCGGCCGCGGGCCGAACAGGTCGCGCAGGTCCTTGCTGACGTAGCCGAACCAGCCCGTCTCGTAGTCGGGCGACGACGCCACGGTGCCCACCGCCTGGGCGTCCGGCGGCTGGAACCGCGTGAAGATCGAGTAGACGCCCGAGCCCAGCGCCGGCTGGAACTCGGCGGCCACCAGCTTGGGCCACCACGCGTCCATGAGCGTCACGGCGGCGTCGTCGTCGTAGTGGCCGTCCCTGTTGAGGTCGCGGCGGTGCGCACCCCGCGAGCGCCAGCCGCGGAGCAGCTTGATGGCGGCGCGCAGCTTGGCGTCCTTGGGCCTGCCCATGGCCCGCAACACGATCGGAAGGTCCTTCACGCCGCGCATGTCCTGCGTGGCGGACTCCTCCATCGCCTGCACCAGCTGCTCCAGGCGCATCTTGCGCGTGCCGCGGATCGCGTTCTTGATCTTGTCCTCCAGGAGCTGCGAGCGGAACACCGGCTCGTAGTGGTAGTTGTCGTCGGCGGCCGCCCAGCGGCGCGCCTGGTGGTTGTTCCACGACACCAGGTAGCGCTGGTCGGTGGCGTTCGGATGCGCCTTGACGGGGAGCCAGTCGGCCATGTGCAGGTTGGGGTCGTAGCCCTTCCAGTCGTACGCCCCGGTGCCCAGCACGGGGAAGTCCGGCGAGCTGCCCGGGGCGTGCTGCGGGTACCAGCCGGACAGCTCGTACGCGATGTGCTTCGAGTCCGCGTACAGCCAGTTGAAGCTGAAGTTGATGTTGGACGCGGCCGCCTGGAACGACTTCGGATCGTGCACCGCGCCCGGGTCGTTGAGCATCGCGAAGCCCAGCCCGGAGTCGGCCTCGTGGAAGTAGGTGGCGCGGGCGCGGGCGAACGCGACCCGCTTGCCCTTCACCGTGCCGCGCGCGTAGACCAGCCCGTGCACCGTGCGGTAGACGGTCAGCGTCTCCGACCCGGGCGGCGACTGGTCCAGGGCGTTGGGGTGCCAGGAGTTGGCCCGGTCGAGCTTCTCCATCGCCAGGCACTGGCCCCTGTAGAGGTAGTGGAAGTCGTCCTGGCACAGCACCTCGGCGAAGGTGTCGACGTCGTCGGAGTTGGCCGACGTGGCGCTCCACGCGTAGTCGCGCCCGTGGCCCAGCTGCACGTAGAGGTTGACGCCCGGGAACGCGGCGCCGGTGGCGTCGATGCCAGGGCCGTGCAGGTCCTCCTCCATCAGGATCTGAGGCACGTAGTAGCCCACCTGCGGGCCCATCACGGCTATCGGGTGGCCGGTGGCCGACTCGCGCGCCGACACCAGCAGCGAGTTGGACAGGTGCCGGTGCGCGAAAAGCGCGCGCCTCATGTCCAGCCCGTAGGCACCCTTCGCCTGGCCCCCGGAGGCCGGCGGCGCCGGCGGCGTGAACTGCACAGAGCCCTTGTCCGGCAGCGCCAGCCCCGACTTGGAGAACGGGCTGGCGGTCTCGTACGGGAACCGGCCCTGCGCCGTGACGGGCGACTCGGGATCGTCCTTGGAGCGGAAGTCGAGCCAGGAGCGCCGGCCCCGCTTCACGCCGAAGCGGTCCACGAAGGCCTGGAGGATCTGCGCCGAGCGCACCTCCTCCCCGCCGCCCTTGCCGAAGATCCCGCCGACCAGCGAGGCGGTGGCGATCACGTCGGTCAGCTTCCACTGCTGCGGCGTGGACCCCAGCGCGGCGTACTCGCCGGGCATCTTCGTCGGGTCGAGCAGCGCCTTGTTGATGTAGGCGTTGATCCCGTCCACGTAGTCCTGCCCGTTCTTCACGAACTGGTTGCCGATCGAGCCGTAGATCTTCGGCGCGTTGTCGATCTGCGACTGGAGGTCGGCCTCGGTGTACGGCGCGATCTCCCACTGCGTGCGGTCCATCTCGCGGTTTGACGCAGACCCGCCCGCGAACGACGACAGCTGGGCGCGTCCGGTGTGGCGCAGCACGTCCATGAGGAACAGGCGGTCCTCGGCCGCCGCATAGCCCGCGCCGAACATCACGTCGGAGTACGTCGTGCCGTACACGTGCGGCACGCCGAAGGCCTTGTCGCGAATGATCGTGAGCCCCGCTCGCGGCGACTCGCTGGAGGCCACGTCGCCTGGCTTGACGCCGAACGTGGCGTCCTTGAAGTACTTGGAGATCTGGTCGTGGGTCAGCGTCGGATCGGCGTAGACCAGGTCGCGGTAGAGCGGCAGCTGGTCGTCCCAGTGCGGCGGGCGCTGTCCCGTGGCCTGGAAGTTGGCCAGCTGGAACGCGTTGTCCAGGCCGGCCGTGCCGGCCGGCAGCACGTTGCGGAAGCCGCCCGCGTCGCTCGTGCCGTACGGCTGGACGGGATCGGCGGCGAACGCCGGCGGAGCGAGCACGGCGACGACCGCCGCCGCGCACACCAGCGCCAGCGGCGCGGTACCCCTGAATCTCTCCCCACGCCGTCGCAGAGCCCGGCGAGGGTACAGCGCGGCGGCCCTACTTCGCTGCAGGCGGCGGCGCCTGGGTGCGCAGGAACGCGTCGAACGCGCGGTCCGGCAGCGCGCGCCGCAGCGTCGGCAGCAAGCGCGCCGGTATGCCCACCCTGTAGCGCGCGTGCGGCCGGCGGGCCGAGATGGCGCGCTCGACGGTCACGGCCACATCCTCGGGATCGTTGGCCAGCAGCCGCGACTGGTCGGCCTCCGCGTCGGCCTTGGCAACCGCCGCGTGGTAGTCGGCGTAGGGCCCGTCGCCCTGGGGGATGGCCTGATTGGCCGTCTCGGTGAAGCGCGTGCGGATCGGCCCCGGCTCGACCAGCACGACGTTCACCCCAAACCCTTCCACCTCGAAGCGCAGCGCGTCGGTGAACGCCTCGATGGCGAACTTGGTGGACGAGTAGATGCCGCTGCCGGGCATCGTCACCCGCCCGGCCACCGAGCTGAGGTTGACGATCCGGCCGAAGCCCTGGCGCCGCATGCCGGGCAGCACCAGCTGCGCCATCCGCATGTAGCCGAACACGTTGGTCTCGTAGTTGCGCCGCACGTCGTCCAGCGAGACCGACTCCACGGCCCCGCTCTGCCCGTAGCCCGCGTTGTTCACCAGCACGCCGACGGCGCCCTCGGTCCGCTCCACCGCCGCCACCGCGGCGCGCATCGACTGGTCGTCGAGCACGTCCAGCGCCAGCATGCGGCAGCCCCGCTGGGCCAGGTCGGACAGCGTGCTCGGGTCGCGCGCGCTGGCGTACACGGTCCAGCCCTTGGCGGCCAGATGCTCGGCGGTCGCGCGGCCGATGCCGGACGAGCAGCCGGTGATCAGGACCGCCTTCGAGGGTGACTCGGCCATCGACGGCAGCCTAGCCGGGCAGGTCATATGCTCGGCGCGTGGACCTTCACGTGCTCCGTGTCTTCTGCGACGGCAGCGGGCGCGCCGGCAATCCGCTCGGCGTGGTCCTGGACGGCGCCGCGGTGCCGGCCGAGCGCCGCCAGGAGATGGCCGCGCGGCTGGGCTTCAGCGAGACGGTGTTCGTGGACGACTGGGCACGTGGAGAGGTGCGCATGTTCACCCCGGGCGCCGAGGTGGCGTTCGTCGGGCACCCGTTGGTGGGCACCGCCTGGCTCCTGGCCTCCAAGGGTCGCCCGGTGGACGTGCTCCGGCCGCCGGCGGGCGAGGTGCCGGTGCGCCGCGACGGCCAGCTCGTCTTCATCGCGGGCAGGCCGGAGTGGGCGCCGCCGTTCGAGCACTTACAGGTTGGGTCGGTCGCGGATGTCGACGCGCTCTCCGGTCCGCCGGAGGGGCACGGGCTGGCGGCGGTCTGGGCTTGGGAGGACAAGGCGGCTGGCCTGGTCCGTGCGCGGGTGTTCCCCGTGGCGCTGGGCATCGAGGAGGACGAGGCGACGGGCGCCGCCGCGGTGCGCCTGGGCGGCCTGCTCAGGCGTCCGCTGGTCATCCGCCAGGGCCGCGGCTCGCTGCTGCGTGTCCATCCACTCCCCGACGGACTGGTGGAAGTGGGCGGCCGCGTGGAGCTGGACGAGGTGCGCGAGCTGCCCGTCTGAGGGACGTGGTTGCAGTTAATCTCGATATGCGAGCGTAAGTGCAACCACGTCGGGGTCGCACCCCTTTATTGCCACTTTTGCGCGCCTCGTATCCTCGCTGATCATGGACCGCCGCCGACTGGGAAGCCAGGGCCTCGAAGTCTCAGCCCAGGGCCTGGGCTGCATGGGCATGTCCGAGTTCTACGGGACCCCTGACGAGGAGCAGGCCACGGCCACGATCCACCGCGCCCTGGAGCTGGGCATCGACTTCCTGGACACCGCCGACATGTACGGCCCGTTCACCAACGAGCGCCTGGTGGGCCGGGCGGTGGCTGACCGCCGTGACGACGTGGTCATCGCCACCAAGTTCGGCAACCAGCGTGGCGAGGACGGCAGCTTCCTCGGGATCAGCGGCAGGCCCGACTACGTCCACCGCGCGTGCGACGCGTCGCTGCGGCGCCTGGGCACGG
>JAXDIC010000259.1:0-4499 GCA_034664185.1 Thermoleophilaceae bacterium | reverse complement strand
CTCGTACCGCCCGGCGACTTCATTCCGCTCGCCGAGGAAAGCGGGCTGATAGTGCCCCTGGGCGAGTGGGTCCTCCGCGAGGCGTGCTCCCAGCTAGCCGCGTGGCGGAGGATCGGCATGGTCAACGAGGACGTGCGGGTGGCGGTGAACGTCTCCGCGCGGCAGCTCTCGCAGCCGGATCTGCCACAGACCGTGGCCGCCGCACTTGCTTCGGCTGAGTTGGACGCGGGGGCGCTCTGCGTGGAGATCACCGAGAGCGCGGTCATCCGGGACACGGAGGTCGCGCTGGCCAACCTTCAGGCCATCAAGGAGCAGGGGGTCTTCATCGCGCTCGACGACTTCGGGGTCGGGTTCTCGTCGCTCAGCCGGATCCGCGAGCTGCCACCCGTCGACGTGATCAAGGTGGACCGGTCGTTCACCGCCGGCTTGGGGCGCAACGACTCCGATGGCGCGGTGGTCACCGCCGTGCTCAGCCTGGCGCGGTCCCTGGGACTGACGGCCGTCGCCGAGGGAGTGGAGACAGAGGACCAGCTGGACCTGCTCAACGGCCTTGGCTGCGACGTCGGGCAGGGCTTCTACTTCGCGCGGCCGCAGCCGTCCGGCGAGATCGCGCAGCTGCTGGCCGCGGACATGGCAGTTCCCGCTTCGGCCGACCCTGACACTGAGGAAGTCCGTGTCTGATACGGCCCAGAGCGCTCCGGTCGCATCGCGTCTGAACGACCGCCTGTTCCTCGCGTGCGGGCTGGCGTGGGGCGCGTCCGTGATCCATGTCGAGGCCGCGATCGAGCACCTGCAGGAGTTCGCGCTCTTCTCGGTCTTCTTCGCCTTGCTGGCGGCGACACAGCTTCTCTGGGGGATCCTGCTCTACCGCTCCCCGGGCCGCAAGCTCCTGATCGCCGGCGCGGTGATGAGCCTCGCGGTCGTGGCGCTGTGGCTCGTATCGCGTACCAGCGGCCTTCCGATCGGCCCCGCTCCGGGAACCGCGGAGCGCTTCGGGGCACTCGACTCCGTCGCGACCGGGGACGAGGCCGTTCTCGCGGTCCTGATGTTCTTCCAGCTCCGTCCCGTACGCACCGGGTTGCTGGCGCGTGGCTTCACGGCGCTGATCACCGTCGCGGGCGTCGGCCTGGTCCTCTTCAGCTCTCTCTTCCTCACGCTCGCCGCGCACTCGCACTGACGCCCAGGCTCGGCCGAGACAAAGCGCCCTGAGCCGCGTTCGTTACTTGCCCACGAACGTCAGCGTGACGTTGCGGGACCGGACGCGCGGTGAAGCGGAGGGGTTCGTGACGCTGGCGGTCGCCGTCACCGTAAGCTTCTTGCGCGCGCGGAGGATGCTCAGCGCCGCGTGCGAGAGCTGCACCCTGATCGTCCGCTTCGCGCCCGCCGGCAGCGCCTTGAAATGCTTGGTCGCGAGCTTGACGCGCTTCTTCTTTCCATGGCCGACCTTGATCTTGCTCGCGGTCTGCAGCGTGATCGTCCCCGCGCAGGCGAGCTCCTTGACGCAGGCGAGCCGCAGGCGCGCGACGCCGTCGCCGCCCACCTTCGCCTTATTGCTCAGCAGAACGCCGACCGCGGCCTTCGGGATATCGACCGTGAGCGTCTTGCTGGCGGTCCGCGGACCCTTGCAGAAGGCGGTTTGGCCGGCAAAGGCCACGCCCAGGGGGCCGAAGACGGCCGCCGGGTCACACCCGTTCGTTGCCGTCAGCTTGACCTCGTACGAGCCGGCGGCCGCGAAGGCGTGGCTGACCTTGGGCCCCGCGTCGGGTGCCGCCGCGCCGTCCCCGAAACTCCAGTCGTAGCGCACGATCGGCCCGCCCGAAGAGGTCGAGGCGTCCAAGGCAATCGGCTCCTTGGAGAGCCCGGCCGATGCAGTGAACGAGGGCAGCGGTGTCTCCGCGGGCTGTATCGCGACCTGGCCGGCATCGACGAGATCGAACGGACCCACCACCACCTTCGCCGTCTGCAGGTCGAAGATCGCGACCTTGCCGTTCAAGTTGTCCGTGATGACCGCGCGCTTGCCGTCGGGTGCAATGGCGATGTCCGTGGGTGCGAGGCCAAGTGCGACCGTCCCGACATTCGTGGATGTCGCAACGTCGATCACGGACAGCGACGACGAGTCGCGATTGGCCACGTAGACGGTCGTGCCGGCCGGGTTCGCCGCGACGCTGTCGGGCGTGGTCCCCACGGTGATCGGGCTCACCGTGTTGGCCGTCGTGTCGAACACCCCTACGGTGGTCCCGCCGGCGCTGGCCCCGAAGTTCGCGGCGTATACCTTGGCGCCGGTTGGCAGGATGCCCAGGTTCTCCGGCCGGGCGAGATTGCTCGAGGTCGTCTCCCCGCTGTCCGTGTCGGTGGTCAGGTCGACCGTCGAGATCGAGTAGGGGCTCATGTACGTGCTGCCCGTATAGGCCCTGGTGCCCGCGGCGTTGGCGACCACGGCGCGCGGCTGGGTGCCGACGGCGATCGACTTGGTCACCGTATTGGTCGCCGTGTCGATCACGACGACCTTGTTCGTGGTGTCGTTGGTCGTGTACGCGCGGTCGCCGGAGGGGTCGAACGCGATGTCCCCGCCGACCCCCGGAATCGTCGTGACCACGGTGTTCGTCTTCAGGTCAATGACCTTGATCCCGGTCGTGGTGGACGCGTACGCGACGGTGCCCGCCGGATTGATCGCGATCGCGGTCGGCGGGCCCGGGAGGTCGATCGTGGCCAGCTCCGCGCCGGTCGCCACGTCGAAGACGGCGATGGCGTGCCCAGCGCCCGCGGGATAGGAGCCCTGGGCGACGTAGGCCCGCGGGCCTGCGATGGCGCTCGCCGCTGTCAGTAGGAGCGCGGCGACAATCGCGGCACCCGTGGCCAGAAGGACACGCACGGGAGCGACCCTACCGCGCCCACGACCCCAGCGCGCCCGACAGGATTCGAACCTGTGACCTTCGGTTCCGTAGACCGACGCTCTATCCAGCTGAGCTACGGGCGCTCGGCGACACAGGTTAGAGGCCGGGCTCGTACCGATCAGTGCGTGCCCGGAACGCATGCGGCGAGGGTGTTCTTCTTGCACCCCTCGGCTTGCCTGGCCAGCTTCCGGTAGACGGCGAACGCCGGCTTGGCCACCGCGGTCTGCTGGCCGTTGGCGTCGGGATAACGGAACAGGCCCGAGTAGTCGAAGGCCCAGTCCCCCGTGTAGCTGGAAGCCCACGTGTACCAGTACACGCGCGGTACCCGCAGCTTGGCCCGGTTTGCCATCAGGTCGGTGTAGGACTCCTTGAGGACCTTCGCCATCCCGGCGTCATCGGTCGCGAGCCCCTTCAAGCCCGTGGTCCGGCCCTTTGTGGCGGGCAGCCCCAACTCGGTCACCAGGAGCGGCTTGTTGCCGTCGCCGTGCTTCTTCATCACGGCCCTGAAGCGCTTGACGATGGTCAGGGGACCGTGCGAATGGGAGCTGAACGGGTGGACCGCGGCGATGTCGAACGAGCCGTGGATGTCTCCCACCTTGTAGAGGTGCTCGAGGTCCTGGTAGGAGTGGCTGGGCAGTCCCGCCAGGACCACGCGAGCGCCCGGGTCGGCCTGCTTGATGGCCGGGTACGCGGCGCGCAGGAGGGCCCCGTAGCCCGGCGCCCAGTCCTGGCCCTTCGGAATCGTCCACTGATAGTTCGCGGACGGCTCGTTCCAGATCTGCCAGGTGCGGATCGGGCGCTTGGGCAGGTCCGGGCGCTCCGCCCAGAAGCTGCCATTGGGCCCGTAGCGCCCGACCAGCGCGCGCAGGTAGGCCGCATACTCGCTCGGGTTCGTCGGAGGGGAGTTGAACTCCGCACCCCTGGCCCACGCCGGCGCGTAGGCGACCGTGGGGAGCAGGTCGATCCCGTGGGCGGACGCGAGGATCACGGGCGAGTCGCTGGCGCCGAAGTTGAACTCGCCGCCGCGATCCGGCTGGGCGGCGCTCCAGAGGAACGTGGCCCGCGCCGATTCGACGCCGCTGGTGGCCATCCGGTCCCAGTTGAGGGTCTGGTTGGCCGGGGAGCCGGTGAGCATGAGCTGCCCGTCCCAGTTGGCGCCCCAGAAGCCGCGCGGGACCTTGCGGCCGGCCGCCGAGGCGCCTGTGCCCAGTGCGAGCAGCGCGATGGCGGCGGTCAGTGCGGCTAGGAGTCTCACGGGCGAGCGGATTGGCCAGACGGTATGTGAACCCGGGAGCTGCGAGGTCGGATCGGTCGTGCATCGTACGTTGCCCGCGAACGCCGCCCGGAATTGAATCCCGACCCACGTCGGGGTACGGTTGCCACGATGGCCGACTTCGAGAGCCCCAAGGATCTCGAGTTCAACCGCGGTCCCATCGCGGACCCCGAGGCCTTCGCCCGCGATGCGAATGCGGCATCGTGGCTGTTCCTCTGCGGCGACGAGTTCGCCGCGATGGAGGGCGGGATGTCGTACGCCAGCGTGAAAGCGGCGGTCCCCGAGTCGGCCAACATCGTGTCCGATCCGCCGCGGGTGCTCGACATGGAGCT
>JAXDIC010000244.1:0-7087 GCA_034664185.1 Thermoleophilaceae bacterium | reverse complement strand
TGTTCGACTCGAGCCCCGGCCTGGGCCTCGAGGGCCTGCAGGTGCAGGCGCTGGAGCTTGGCCTGCGCCGCGCCGGCTTCCGGGTGCTGCTGCTCTCGGTGAGCCTCGCGCAGGAGCGCATGACCCGCGCGATGCGCGCCCTGGACCCCACCGCCCTGGTGCTGTGCGGCACCGGAGCCACGCTGGACGTGGTCGGCCGCCTGGTCTACTCCGTCAGGCAGCTGGGCTCCTCAGCGCCGCTGTTCGAGTACCGCGGTGCCATGCCGGTCTCGGGCTCGCACAACATCCCTTCGCTCGGCGGCTCGCCCAGCGAGGCGGTGCGCAACCTGAAGGCGCTGGTCGACGGACCGGCGTTCGGGCGCGCGACCGCGATGGCCGCGCGCGCGGGCTCCCGCTAGAGCTCCACCGGACCGCCGCGCCCCGCACCTAGAATCGGGCTCCCTTGAGCCCGTTCCGCGAGGTCGATCCCGCGCAGTCCTTCCCCGCCCTCGAGGAGCGGGTGCTCGAGCGCTGGCGCGAGCGCGACGTCTTCCACGAGTCGGTCCGCCGCCGCGAGGGCGGCGAGCCGTTCATCTTCTACGAGGGCCCTCCGACCGCCAACGGCCGACCCGGCTCGCACCACGTGCTGGCGCGCGTCTTCAAGGACGTGTTCCCGCGCTACAAGACGATGCGCGGCCACGTGGTGCACCGCAAGGCCGGGTGGGACTGCCACGGACTGCCCGTGGAGCTGGAGATCGAGCACGAGCTGGGGCTGGCCACCAAGGCCGACATCGAGCGCTACGGCGTGGCCGAGTTCAACGCCCGCTGCCGGGAGTCGGTGCTCACGTACATCGACGAGTGGAACCGGCTGACGGAGCGGATCGGGTTCTGGATCGACACCGACGACGCCTACTTCACGCTGTCCAACGACTACATCGAGTCGGTCTGGTGGTCGCTGCGCGAGGTGTGGCGGCGCGGCCTGCTCTACGAGGGGCACAAGGTGGTGCCCTACTGCCCGCGCTGCGGCACCGCGCTCTCGTCGCACGAGGTGGCGCAGGGCTACCGCGACGTGGTGGACCCGTCGGTGTACGTGCGCTTCCCGGTCCGCGGCGAGGAGGGCGTCTCGCTGGTCGGCTGGACCACCACGCCGTGGACGCTGCTCTCGAACGCCGCGCTGGCCGTGCACCCCGACGTCACGTACGCGCGCGTGCGCGTGGGCGACGAGCGCCTGATCGTGGCCGAGGCGCTGGTCGAGCGGGTCCTGGGCGAGGGCGCCGAGGTGGAGGCGCGGATGCGCGGATCGGAGTTGGCGGGCACCGCGTACGAGCCGCCGTTCTCGTTCGTGACCGACTACGGCGAGCGCGGTCACACCGTGCTGGAGGCCGACTTCGTGACCACCGACGAGGGCAGCGGGGTGGTGCACACCGCGGTCGCGTTCGGCGAGGACGACTTCCGCCTGGGCGAGGCCTACGGCCTGAAGGTGCAGAACCCCGTCCTCCCGGACGGAACCTTCGACGAGCGGATGGGGCCGTTCGCGGGCCGCAACGTGAGGGACGCGGATCCAGACATCGTCGACGCCCTGCGCGAGTCCGGCCGCCTGCTGCGCTCCGAGGAGTACGAGCACGCCTACCCGCACTGCTGGCGCTGCGGCACGCCGCTCCTCTACTACGCCAAGCGCAGCTGGTACGTGAAGACCACGGCGGTCCGCGACGAGATGCTGGCCGCCAACGAGGGCATCGCCTGGCACCCGGACCACATCAAGCACGGTCGCTTCGGCGACTGGCTCGAGGGCAACGTGGACTGGGCGCTCTCGCGCGAGCGCTACTGGGGCACCCCGCTGCCGGTCTGGCGCTGCCAGAACGAGCACGAGCGCTGCATCGGATCGCGGGCGGAGCTCCGCTCGCTGGGCGCCGAGGTGCCGGAGGACCTGCACAAGCCGTTCATCGACGACGTGAGCTTCCCGTGCCCCGACTGCGACGCCGAGATGCGACGCACCCCCGAGGTGATCGACGCGTGGTGGGACTCCGGCTCGATGCCGTTCGCGCAGTGGCACGCTCCGTTCGAGAACGCCGACGTGTTCGCCGAGCGCTTCCCGGCCGACTACATCTGCGAGGCGCTGGACCAGACGCGCGGGTGGTTCTACTCGCTCTTGGCCGTGTCCACCCTGCTCTACGGCCAGACCTCCTACCGGACCGTGCTGTGCCTGGGCCTGATCCTCGACACCGAGGGACAGAAGATGAGCAAGTCGCGCGGAAACGTGGTGGTGCCGTGGGACGTGATCGAACGCCACGGAGCGGACGCGTTTCGCTGGTACTACTTCACCTCGAAGCAGCCGTGGGACGGCTACCGCTTCTCCGTCGACACGGTCGGGGAGAGCGTGCGCCAGTTCATGCTCACGCTGTGGAACACGTACTCGTTCTTCGTCCTCTACGCCAATGTGAACGGCATCGAGCGGCCGGACGAGTACGACGGCCCGCTCGAGGACCTCGACCGCTGGGCGCTGTCGAGGGTCCAGGGAGCCACCGAGATCGCCATCGCGCGGCTCGACGACTACGACACGACCACCACCGGCCGTGCCATCGCCGAGCTGGTCGACGACCTCTCCAACTGGTACGTGCGGCGCTCGCGGCGGCGCTTCTGGGACGGCGACCCGGCCGCCTTCTCCACACTCTGGCGATGCCTGGTGGAGGTCACCAAGCTGCTGGCTCCGCTCACGCCGTTCGTCGCGGACGAGATCTACGACGGCCTCGACGGCCGCGAGCCGTCGGTCCACCTGTGCGACTACCCGCGGGTCGACTCGGATCTGCGCGACGAGCGGCTCGAGTTGGACATGCAGGTGGCGCGCGAGGCGATCGAGCTTGGCCGCGCGGCCCGCGCGCAGGCCAAGGTGAAGGTGCGCCAGCCCCTGAGGGAGGCCGTGGTGGCCGCGGCGGGCCGGGAGCGCGCCGCCATCGAGCGCTTCCAGTCGCTGGTCCTGGAGGAGCTGAACGTGAAGGGCCTGCGCCTGGTGTCCGAGGCGGACGAGCTGGGCCGCTTCGAGCTGAAGCCCAACTACCGCGCGCTGGGGCCGCGCTTCGGCAGCCAGATGCCGCAGGTGGCGGCCGCGGTGGCCGCTTTGGATGCCGCCACGGCGGCGGCCACGCTGCGCTCAGGCGGCAGCGTGGGCATCTCGATCGACGGCCACGACCACACGCTGTCGCCCGACGACGTCCAGCTGGTCATGCAGCCGCTCGAGGGCTACCGGGTGGAGCGCTCGGGCTCGCACGCCGTGGCGCTCAACCTGGAGCTGGACGACGAGCTGCGGCGCGAGGGCCTTGTCCGGGAGGTCGTGCACGCGATCCAGGCCGCGCGCAAGGCCGCCGGCCTGAACGTCGAGGATCGGATCTCGCTGGGCCTGGGCGGGGACCCGGAGCTGCTGGACGCCGTCCGGGCGCACGAGGACTACGTGGCCGGGGAGACGCTGGCCACATCGGTCAGCTACGGCGACGGCACGACGGGCGAGCCGGTCACGGTCGAGGGCAGCGACCTGGTGATCGCTGTGGCTCGAGCGTCAGCCAGCTAGCCCTGCAGCTCGCCGCCCATCGCCCACTCTGACTTGGGCGAGTCGACGAAGCGGATCCAGACGTGCTCGCGCTGGGTCTTGCCGACGTCCACGAGGAGGTCCGTGAGCTTCTCGGCCAGCTCGCGCTTCTGGTCGGCGGAGCGACCCTCGTACCACTCGATCGTGACGATCGGCACCGCCGCCGCCTCTACGCGAGCGCTGGCTCGAGCTCTTGCACCAGGCGCTTCTTGGGTAGCGCGCCGATGATCTTGGTGGCGACCTCGCCGTTCTTGAACACGATCAGCGTGGGGATCGACATGACGTCGTACTTGGCGGCCGTCTGCTGGTTGTCGTCGACGTTGAGCTTGACCACGCGCAGGTTGTCCTGCTCCTCGTTGATCTCCTCGAGCGACGGGGCGATTACGCGGCACGGTCCGCACCACGGCGCCCAGAAGTCGACCAGCACCGGGGTCTCGCTCTCGATGACCTCCGCCTGGAAGTTGGCGTCCGTCACTTCGCTGATCGCTCCTGCCATCACCGGCTCCTTCTCGTTTTAGCTGAGTCGCTATACAAAATATAGCGTGGTGTCGACGTCATGACCCACCGCGCAGGCGCCAACGCAGCGCGGGCACCTTCCATACCGCCTCGGCCGCGATGCGCGAGTCCATCTTCGACTTGCCGGCGCGACGATCGTGGAACGTAATCGGTATCTCGCGCACGCGCAAGGCCGCCCTGATCGTCCGGTAGGTCATCTCGATCTGGAAGCCGTAGCCGTCGGCCTGGATGCCGCCCAGGTCGAGGGTCTCCAGGACGCGGCGATGGAAGCACTTGAAGCCGCCCGTCAGGTCGCGCACGGGCACGTCCAGGATCGTGCGCGCGTACCAGCAGCCACCCTGGCTGAGCAGCCGCCGGTGCCAGTCCCAGCCCGCCACCCCGCCGCCCTCGATGTATCGCGAGCCCAGCACGAGGTCGGCGTCGGCCGCCGCCTGGATCAGCCGCGGGACGTCCTTGGGGTCGTGCGAGAAGTCGGCGTCCATCTCGAGCAGGAGCTCGGCCCCACCGGCCAGCGCGTGGGCGAACCCGGCCAGGTAGGCGCGCCCAAGGCCCTCCTTGCCCGCTCGGTGGAGCACCTCGACGGCGTCGTGCTCCGCAGCCAGGCGATCGGCGATCCGTCCGGTGCCGTCGGGCGAGTTGTCGTCGACCACCAGGATCCGGTGCTCGGGGGCCGCGGCCGCCAACTCGGGAAGCACGGCATGGACGAGCGGCTCGAGGTTCTCGGCCTCGTTGTAGGTCGGCAGCACGAGCCAGGCCCCGGACATGGCCGCGTACCCTAGAGCGCAAGATGAGGAACGCCGAAATCGCCCTCCACTTCGACGAGCTGGCCGACCTCTACGAGCTTGACGGCGCCATCGTCCACCGGGTCCTGGCCTACCGCAACGCGGCCAAGTCGATCCGCGACGCCACGGCCTCGGTCCAGGAGCTGACGGAGGCCGGCCGCGTAACCGATCTCCCCGGCGTGGGAAAGACGATCGCGGAGAAGCTGGCGGTGCTGTTCGAGACCGGCGAGATTCCCGCCGCGGCGAAGCTGAAGGCGAAGTACCCGCCGGGGCTGGTGGAGATCACGCGGCTGCCGGGGTTCGGGCCCAAGCGCGCGCGCAGGGTGTTCGAGGAGCTGGGCATAGCGTCGCTCGACGAGCTGCGGAGCGCGGCGGAGTCGGAGAAGCTGCGCGAGCTGCCGGGCTTCGGCCCCAAGGCGGAGGAGGCCGTGCTGGTCGCGCTCGACGCGGGCCTGGACGACCGCACCAAGCCGCGCGTGCTGCTCTCGCGCGCGAAGGAGATCGCGGAGGGGCTGGCGTCGGCCCTGCGCGAGCACCCGGCCGCCGACAGGGTGGAGATCGCCGGCAGCGCGCGGCGCTGGACCGAGACCTGCAAGGACCTGGACCTGGTGGCCACCGCCAGCGACCCGGCCGCCCTGGCCGAGGCCTTCTGCGGGCTGCCCCTGATCGGCGAGGTGCACTCCTCGGCCGCGGCGGGCGTCAAGGCCGTCTCCCACAACGGCCTGAGCATCGACCTGCGGATCGTGCCGCCCGAGAACTTCGGCAACCTGCTCCAGCACTTCACCGGCTCCA
Source organism: Thermoleophilaceae bacterium (assembly GCA_034664185.1). Taxonomy (GTDB): domain Bacteria; phylum Actinomycetota; class Thermoleophilia; order Solirubrobacterales; family Thermoleophilaceae; genus AC-37. Next base: position 1,438 of record JAXDIC010000244.1, on the reverse strand, counting down.
AGCAGCACAACGAGGCGCTGCGCGCGGACGCCGTGCGCCGCGGCTTCCACGTGAGCGAGTACGGCGTGATCGACGACTCCACGGAGACGACCCATGCCTGCGCAACCGAGGAGGAGGTCTACGACCTGCTGGGGCTGGCCTACATCGAGCCCGAGCTGCGCGAGAACCGCGGCGAGCTGCAGGCCGCCCGCGACGGCACCCTGCCCGAGCTGGTCAAGCCCGAGGACCTGCGCGGCGACCTGCACTGCCACACGGTGGCCTCCGACGGGCGCAACACGATCGCCGAGATGGCCGCCGGGGCCCGCGAGCGGGGCTACGAGTACCTGGCGATCACCGACCACTCCGCCACCCACGGCTTCGGCAACGACGTGCCGCCCGACGAGCTCCGCCGCCAGATCGAGCGAATCCGCGGGCTGGACGAGTCCACCGAGGGCATCAAGCTGCTGGCCGGCTCGGAGGTCAACGTGCTGCCCGACGGCTCGCTGGACTACGACGACGACCTGCTGGGCGAGCTGGACTGGATCGTGGCCAGCCTGCACTCGTCGTTCCGGATGAAGGAGCGCGAGATGACTGAGCGCATGATCCGCGCGATGGAGCATCCGCTGGTGGACGCCATCGGCCACCCCACCGGGAGGCTGATCGAGCGCCGCGAGCCGTACGAGCTGGACGTTGCCGCGGTGGCGCAGGCCGCCGCGCGCACCGGGACGTTCCTGGAGATCAACGGCAATCCCGATCGCCGCGACCTGAACGAGATCAACGCGCGCATGGCCGCCGAGGCCGGCGCGACGATCGTGATCGACTCCGACGGGCACTGGACCAAGACCCTGCGCAACATCCGCTACGGCGTGGCCACGGCCCGGCGCGCGTGGCTGACGGCGGCGCAGGTGGCCAACACGCGGCCGTGGGCCGAGCTGGACGCGCTGCGCAAGCGCGGGGCGCGGGCGAAGGCCTAGACGACCTAGGGGGCAGCGCCGGCCCGCACGTCGGTGTGCGACGGCTCGTTCTTGCGGAAGCCGGGCGTGCGCAGCAGCTCGGTCGGCTTGAACGGGGAGTTGTGCTCCACGTAGAAGCGCACTCCGTCGCGCTCCTCCACCGCCGTGACCGCCGGCGCGTGGTTGCGCCACGCGAGCGCGTAGATCAGCGCGTAGCCCGCCCCCACGGCCGGCACCTGCGGGACCAGGAAGGCCACGGCCCCGGCGGCGACGGTGAACAGCAGGAGCCACCACAGGCGGCCGAACAGGATCGTGCCCGGCTGGAGCTCGGGCAGGAGCGGCGTGGTGCGCGCGTTGGCCAGCAGCTTGGCGGTGGCGCGGTTGGCGGTCGAGCGGCGCCCGAGCCAGCCGCCCGCCACCGCCGCCGCGGCCCACCACGCGATCGCCACTCCCAGCAGCGTGTTGTCGTCCTTGGCGTGCGCGCCAGCGACGCTCACGACCGCCAG
>JAXDIC010000219.1:0-8886 GCA_034664185.1 Thermoleophilaceae bacterium | reverse complement strand
CGCGCTCGGGGTCGGTCAGCGCCCGGCGTACGAGCTCGGCGACGTGATCGGCCTCGAGCGGCCGGAACTCGTAGATCTGGCAGCGCGAGAGCAGCGCCGAGTTGACCTCGAAGTAGGGGTTCTCCGTGGTCGCCCCGATCAACGAGACCAGGCCCTCCTCGACCGCGGGCAGAAGCGCGTCCTGCTGCGCCTTGTTGAAGCGATGGATCTCGTCGAGGAAGAAGATCGTCGGCTGACCGCTGGCGGCCAGGCGATGGTCGGCGCGCTCCAGCACCTCGCGCACCTCGGCGCGGCCGGCGTTGACCGCCGAGATCTCCTCGAACGCGGCACTCGCGTTCTCGGCCATCAGCCGGGCGATGGTGGTCTTGCCGGTTCCCGGCGGCCCGTAGAGGATCATCGAGTGCGGCGTGCCCTCCTCCAGCGCGCGCCGCAGCGGCGACTCGGGACCCAGCAGGTGCTGCTGCCCGACCAGCTCCTCCACCGACGCGGGACGCATGCGCACGGGCAGCGGGCGCTCCTCCGCCGGCACGCGCGTCTGACCGCGGCGCGGCGCCGCGTCACCCGAGTCGAAAAGCTGCTCCACGCGGGAATTCTCGCAGCCGTTCGGACCTATACTCGCGGCCCGTGCCCGAGCCAGCCGAACTCGAGCGGCGCACCACCGAGTTGCTCCAGCGGCTGATCCGCTTCGACACGGTGAACCCACCCGGGCAGGAGCAGGAAGCGCAGGAGCACCTGAAGGGCCTGCTCGAGAACGCCGGATTCGAGTGCGAGCTGCTGGCCTCCGTCCCCGGCCGGCCCAACCTCGTGGCGCGGCTCAAGGGCTCGTCCGACGGTCCGCGGCTGGCCTACCTGAGCCACGTGGACACCGTCCTGGCCGACCCCGACGACTGGAGCGTGGACCCATGGTCGGGCGAGCTGCGCGACGACTGCGTCTGGGGCCGCGGCGCCCTCGACATGAAGAGCCAGGTGGCCGCGGAGATTGCCGCCGCGACGGCGCTGGCCGAGGAGGGCTGGCGCCCGGCGTCGGGCGAGCTGATGGTGATCGTGACCGCCGACGAGGAGGCCGGCGCCACGCACGGCGCCAAGTGGCTGTGCGAGGAGCACCCGGACAAGGTGCGCTGCGACCTGATCGTGAACGAGGGCGGCGGCGACTCGTTCGAGTTCGAGGGGCGCCGGCTCTACACAGTGGGCGTCGCCGAGAAGGGCGTGTTCCGCTTCACCGTGTCGACCGCCGGCCGGGCAGGGCACGCCTCCGTGCCGCGAATAGGCGAAAACGCGCTGTACAAGATGGCGCCCCTGATCGACGCCCTATCGGCCCGGCGTCCAGCCCTCGAGCTGTCCCCCGAGCCGGAGGCGTTCATGAACGCGCTGGGGATCGACCGCCACGACGACCTGGACGCGGCACTGGCCGACGTGGAGGCGCGCGATCCGCGCGTCGCGCTGCTGCTGGAGCCCACGCTGGGGGTCTCGCTGGCTCCCACGATGATCCGCGCCTCGCAGAAGATCAACGTGATCCCCGCGCGCGCCGAGCTCAAGGTGGACTGCCGCGTGCCCCCGGGCCTGGGAGCCGACCACGCGCGCGAGCGAGCGCGGGAGGTGCTGGGCGAGGACGGCTACGAGCTGCGCTTCGACGAGGAGGTGGTTGGCAACCGATCGCCAATCGATACTCCGCTGATGGACCACATTCGCGACTTCCTGGGCCGCGAGGACCCCGACGCCGTGACCACTCCGATGGTCCTGCCGGGCTTCACCGACTCGCGCTGGTTTCGCGAGGCGTTCCCCGACTGCGTGGCGTACGGGTTCTTCCCGCGCCGACGGATGGACCTGTTCGAGGCGTTCCCGCTGATCCACGGAGCCGACGAGCGGATCCCGGTGGAGGACCTGGGCATGGCGGCGCGCTTCTTCGCCGGCCTCGCACCCGAGGTGCTGGGATGACCAAGCCGCCCGACAAGGTCCGCCTCGGCGGCATGGCGCTGCGCAACGGTCTGCTGGTGCACGGTCCGACGCACTGGGCGGCAGCGGTCCGCACCCCCGACGGCCAGCTCAAGGTGGCCTCCGGCCGCAAGCCCGAGCTGGGCGGTAGGGCCACGCGCAACGTGCCGGGGCTGCGCGGGGTGGCCAAGCTGGCCGAGGCCTTCGCCGTCATCCCGCTGGTCAAGCGCGCCCTGCCCGAGGCGCAGCTGCCCATGCAGGACACGAGGACGCTGGGCGCCATGGCCGGCGCCGCGCTGGCGGGACAGGCCGTTCGCTCAGCGGGCACGCGTACCGTGGCGCGCGAGATGGCGGTGGCGGGCGTCAGCCTGCTGCCCGCCCTGCTGGCGCTGCGCGGCGGCGACCTCGCGTCGTACCACGGGGTCGAGCACAAGGCCATCGCCGGGTACGAGCAGGACGAGGACGCCGCCGCGGCCGGCAAGGAGCACGACCGCTGCGGGTCCAACCTCGTGGCCCCCATGCTGGCCAGCGCCGCCGTGGGCAACGTGGCCATCCGGCGCGCCGGGCTGCGCGGGCCGGCGGCCGACGGCGCCGTCGCGCTGGGAAGCGTGGCGGTGGCGATCGAGGTCTTCGGGTGGTCCGAGCGGCATCCGGACTCGCGGCTGGCACGCCTGCTCCGACGTCCGGGTCACGAGATCCAGCGCACCGTCGGCACGCGCGAGCCCACCGACCAGCAGCTGGAGGTGGGGCGGGCGGCCCTGGACGAGATCCTGCGCCTGGAAGCGGCCTAGAGGGGTTCGCGCACCGCCCCGGAATCCGGGGTAATGGATTGTCCCCCGATGGCCGATGAGGACAGAGAATGAGGGCCGTCCTTTCGCCCATCCTCGCAGCGTTCCGACAGCGAAGCGCAATCGCGCTGCTCGTGCTCGTCGCGGCATTCTCCGTGCCCGGAATCGCTCAGGCCAAGACCACCTGCGCGCCGTCGGACGCGGTCTGCCTGGGGTCCGGCTCCGCGGCGCCGTCGCCCGCGCCCGCCAGCCAGGCCCAGCCCACCACGGGCGTGCCGACGCAGTACGCGAAGGACAAGCTGGCCGGCAAGGCCGCGCCCGCGACCGCGCCGATCAAGGTCGACACGCCCAAGACCACCTTCTGGGACGACCTCTCCAGCTTCGCCCTGACCTGGGGCCCGCTCATCTTCATGGGCGCGATCGTGGTGCTCATCGGCATGACGATGCGCTTCATGCCGCGCACCAAGCCTCAGGAGATCAAGCCCGAGACGTCGATGTCCATCAGCTGGGAGGACGTGGCGGGCGCCGACGAGGCCAAGGACGAGCTGCGGGAGATCGTGGAGTTCCTGCGCGACCCCAAGCGCTTCAAGAAGCTCGGCGCGAAGGTGCCCAAGGGCGTCCTGCTGCACGGTCCCCCCGGCACCGGCAAGACGCTGCTGGCCAAGGCCGTGGCCAACGAGGCGCGCGCCCAGTTCTTCGCTCAGTCGGCGGCCTCCTTCGTGGAGATGTTCGCCGGCCTCGGCGCCGCGCGTATCCGGCGCCTGTTCCGCGTGGCCCGCAAGGCAGCCCCCGCCATCATCTTCATCGACGAGCTGGATGCGGTGGGCACCGCCCGCGGCAACGACATCTCCGGTGAGAAGGACCAGACGCTGAACCAGCTGCTGGTCGAGATGGACGGCTTCGGCACGGCCGAGGACGTGGTCGTGATGGCCGCGTCCAACATGCTCGACAAGCTCGACCCGGCGCTGCTGCGCCCCGGCCGCTTCGACCGCCAGATCCTGGTCGCGCCGCCGGACCTGAAGGGCCGCCAGGAGATCCTCAAGGTGCACACGCGCAACAAGCCGGTCCGCAGCGTGGACTTCGAGCTGGTGGCGCGCCAGACCAGCGGCCTGACCGGTGCCGAGCTGGCCAACATCTGCAACGAGGCGGCGATCCAGGCCGGCCGCCAGCATCGCGACCACCTGATCGACGCCGACTTCGACTGGGCCCTAGAGCGCGTCGTGGCCGGCATGCAGACGCGCAAGGTCATCAACGAGCACGAGAAGAAGGTCATCGCCTTCCACGAGGCCGGCCACGCCCTGTGCGCCGAGCTGCTCGACTCGCAGGAGAAGACGCACCGCATCTCGATCATCCCGCGCGGCAAGGCCCTCGGCTACACGCTGCACCTGCCCCAGGAGGACCGCTACCTGAAGACCAAGGAGGAGATGGTCGACTGGATGGTGGTCGGGCTGGGCGGGCGCGTGGCCGAGGCGATCGTGTTCGGCGAGATCACCACTGGCGCCGCCAACGACCTCGAGAAGGTCTACTCGGTGAGCCGCTCGATGGTCACCGACTACGGGATGGGCACGACGATCACCTCGCGCCGCGTGCCGGTCGACGACTACTCGGTCTCCGAGGCCAGCCGCCGGATCGTGGACGAGGAGCAGCAGGAGCTGACCGACCAGGCCTACCGGCGCGCGCAGAAGTTGATCACGGAGCACCGGCCGCTCTTGAACGCCTTCGCCCACCGGCTCCTGACCAACGAGGTCATGGAGCGGACCGACATCGAGGAGATGGTGGCCGAGTACCACGCCGGCACCCTCGCCGCGCCCCCGCTCGCCAACGGCTCAGGTCCCGTCGCCGTGCCCGAGCCCGGCGCTCCCCGCCTCGCGGCCAGCGAGCGGCTGGACCCCGCCGGCCCGTAAAAGGGTCCTACTAGACTCCGCGCCCGTGCTGTTCGGGCGCATCGACCACATAGGCGTCGCCGTCGAGGACCTCGACGCGGCCATCCAGCTCTACGGGGCCAGCTTCGGGATGGCCGAGCAGCACCGCGAGACCGTCGAGGAGCAGGGCGTGGAGGCCGTGCTGCTCGAGGTCGGCGAGGGCCACGTGGAGCTGCTGCGGCCGCTGTCCGGCGAGACCGTGATCGGCAGGTTCCTGGCCAAGAACGGCCCGGGCCTGCACCACGTGGCCTACCAGACCGACGACATCGACCGCACGCTGGGCGCGGTGCGCGAGGCCGGCATCGGCCTGATCGACGAGACGCCGCGTGCCGGCATCCGCGGCAGCCGGGTGGCGTTCCTCAACCCGCGCTCGACTGCCGGAGTCCTCACGGAGATCGTGGAGCCGGCGCACTGATGGACTACGGGGACGGCCCGCGCCGCGTGGACATCGGCTTCGCGGGCGGCCAGGCGATCGCCGCCCGGCTGCGCGAGGACGCGTACAAGGCGCTCCGCAAGGCGCTGGACAGCGACCGCGCCGAGCGCTGGCACGAGCTGCGCTCCGAGGACGCCGAGCTGGCCATCGACCTCTCGCAGGTCGTCTACGTCCGGCTCGACGCCGGCGAGCAGCGGGTCGGGTTCAGGGGCGCGTAGCGCCCAAGCTCGGCCGAGCTGGCCTGGCGCCCGCCCTATCCTGCGCCAGCCGTGCCGCCCGCACTCGACACCGCGCTGCTGCGCTTACTCCGCACCCGTGGGCACGCGCCCGCGGTCGAGCGCGCCGTGGCGAGCTTCTCGAAGCTCGGCGAGCACGGCGCGCTGTGGCTGGTGTTGAGCGTGGCCGGCGCGGCCCGCGACCGCGACCGCCGGGACGAGTTCCTCCGAGCCGGCCGCACCGTGCTGCTCTCGTTCGCCGCCAACCAGGCGATCAAGTTCGCCGTGCGCCGGCCGCGTCCCAGGCTCGACGACCTGCCGCCGGTCGTGAAGACGATGTCCAACCGCTCGTACCCCTCGGCACACGCCACGACATCCGCCGCGGGCGCGCGGGCGCTGGCGCCGCTCTTCCCGCCGGTCCCGCTGTACGCGCTGGCCGCGGCGCTGGCCGTCACGCGGCCGTACCTCGGCGTGCACTACCCGTCCGACACGCTGGCCGGCCTGGCCCTGGGCGCCGCGGTGGCGGAGCTTCGGGCGTGAGGATCGGGATCGTCGGGCTGCCGAACGCGGGCAAGTCGTCGCTGTTCAACGCCCTGACCCGCGCCGGCGCCGAGGCCGCCAACTACCCCTTCACCACGGTCGAGCCCAACGTGGCGGTCGTGCCGGTGCCGGACGAGCGGCTGGACAGGGTCGCCGAGACGATCGACGCCAAGCCGCTGGTACACGAGACGATCGCCTTCCACGACATCGCGGGCCTGATCCGGGGCGCGCACAAGGGCGAGGGACTGGGCAACCGCTTCCTGGCCAACATCCGCGAGACCGACGCGATCGTGCACGTGGTGCGAGCCCACTCCGATCCCCGGGTCGTGCATCCCGAGGGGCGGGTCGACCCGGCATCCGACCTCGAGGCGATCGACACCGAGCTGCTGTACGCCGACCTGGAGCAGGCGGAGCGCCGGCTCGATCGCGTGTCGCGGCAGGCCAAGACGGGCGAGCGCTCCCTTGTCGCTGAGGAGGCGTGGCTTCGCGAGCTGGTGGCCGCGCTGCAGGCGGGCCGGCCAGCCCGCTCGGTGCCGCCGCCGGCCGACGCCCCGGGTGTCATGGACGCGCTCCAGCCGCTCACCGCCAAGCCGGTCCTGATCGTGGCCAACGTGCCCGAGGACGATCCCGGCACGGTCCCGGCGGCCGTGGCGGAGCACGCCGCGGCCACCGGCGCCATCGCCGTGGCGGTCAGTGCGCGCCTGGAGTCCGAGCTGGCGGAGCTCGACGACGACGAGGCCGCCGCCATGCGCCAGGACCTGGGCAGCGAGGAGGCCGGCCTCGGGCGGGTGATCAGGGGCGCGTTCGACCTGCTGGAGCTGATCTCGTTCTTCACCGCCGGGACGGACAAGGAGGCCCGCGCGCACGCGGTGCGGCGCGACACCACCGCCTGGGAGGCCGCGGGCAAGATCCACAGCGACATCCAGCGTGGCTTCGTGCGGGCGGAGATCGTGCCGTGGGACGCGCTGGTCGAGGCGGGCGGGTACGCCGGAGCGCGCGACCGCGGACAGCTCCGGCTGGAGGGGCGCGACTACGTCGTGCGCGACGGCGACGTGCTGACGATCAAGTTCACGCCGTAGCGGCCCGGACCGGCCTACGACTGCCGCTTGAAGCGCCTCGCGCCGGGCCCGGGATGCCCCGACTCGGCCCCGTCTCCTACCCCGACCGGCTCAGCCGGGGCGAGCGCCAGCGCACCACCGCAGGCTGGGCATGCCTGCCCGCCCTCGACCAGCGTCTTGGCGGCCGCCGAGTAAGACGCGGCGGCGCACCGTGTGCACAGCATCCGATCCATGGACCTCTATGGCTGGGGAACCTCCGGACGAGCCATGCACCCCTGCGCGGTCATCCGGAGCGTTTGATCATCCCATAGCGGCCGAGCCGACGGCCCCGGGGTCATGGCCTCCCGGTCCGGGCCCGCCACGTGGCGGCCGGCCACTGCCACTCGTCCGGGGCGCTCGACCCCGAGGACGGCGCGGGCGCCGTAGGAGCGGCCGACCGTGCCGGCGCCGGGCCCGGTGTGGCGCCGCCGGCCGCCGCCGGGGAGGTGGCAGCGGCGGGCGCGTGGCTCGCGCCCGCGGCGAGCGCCGGGAACTTGGCCCACGAGTCGAACAGCCCGAGGCGCGCCCGGAGCGTGGTGCCGCGCACCCTGGTTCGCCCGCCCGAGCCCACCACGTCTGCCCACACGATCCGCGGGGAGGCGCCGCGCGTGACGATCTGGATGCCGCGGAAGCTGCCCTTCACGAGGCTGCCCAGGCGTGCCTGGACCTGCGCCTTGGTGAAGGTCAGCGTCCACCTGTGCCGCGGCGCGCTGCCGTCGTAGGGGTCCGGCACGCCGCGGAGGTACGGAGCGGGTGCCGACCCGTAGAAGACGTTCTCGACGTTCTCGGTATGGCCGCCCGACGCGGAGAAGAAGTAGGTCACCGCGATGCGGCTCCCGTAGCGCACCACCTGCCCGGCGGTGGCGTCCACGGCCGCGTTGGTGCTGGCCGTCTCGCCCCCCATCCCCCGGTAGACCTGCGAGCGCGTGTCGGGGTACTGATCGAACGCCGAGCTGACGTGGGTCGCCAGGCCGTAGCTGCGCGCGGCCACGGCCTGAGCCTTGAGCACCTCCGCGGGCCAGGACGAGCTGACCTCACCGGGCACGACGCCCCTGGCGTAGTCGTCGACGCCCGCCACGTTGACCACCATCAGCCCGCCTCCGCTCGGCCCCAGCTCCAGGCCGCCGCGGTACGCGCCGTCGGAGATGCCATTCAGCGCCGGGCCTCCCAGCCGCACGGAGCCCGCGGAGCTGACGATGCGCAGCGGGGCGGCGAACGAGCCCATCTGGTGCTTGCCGTAGCGCAGCAGGATCTGGTCGAACGCCCGCCGGGCCGTGTAGGTGCGCTTGCGGCGCAGGCTCTTGGCCCCAGCCATGGTGGCGCCGGCGAACGAGACCGAGCCGCGGCCGCTCTGGAGCAGCACGCGGACCTGCGTGCCCGAGGCCGTGCCGATGCTGGTGCCGGTGTAGTAGTGGCCCAGGATCTGGTCGTAGGTCCAGCCGTGGTTGGCGTAGCCGTAGGCGCCCCACTGGCTCATGCCGACTCCGTGGCCGAAACCGCGCCCGTGCACGACGAACTTGGACCCGGCGGCCATCGCCGGCCCGGGGGCCGCGACCACTGCCGCGAGCGTTGTGAGAAGCAGGAATCGGCGCATTGAGCTCCGCGTTCACGGTAGCGGCGGCAACCCGGCGGGTAAGGTCCAGGAATGCCCCCACGCCGAGCTTCCGACGTCTTTGTCGAGTGCCTCGAGGCCGAGGGCGTCAAGCACGTCTTCGGCATCCCGGGCGAGGAGACCCTGGACCTGAACGAGTCGCTTGCCGATTCCTCGATCGAGTTCGTGCCGGTGCGCCACGAGCAGGGCGGCGCCTACATGGCCGACGTGTGCGGCCGGCTGACGGGGCGCGCCGGGGTCTGCCTGGGCACCCTCGGCCCGGGGGCCATGAACCTCGTCACCGCCGTGGCCGACTCCTACCTGGACCGCGCGCCGCTCGTGGCCCTCACCGGCCAGAGCGACCTCGA
>JAXDIC010000188.1:0-30084 GCA_034664185.1 Thermoleophilaceae bacterium | reverse complement strand
GCCATGCACGACTACCGCGGCGAGCGGGTGCAGGAGGCTCGGCCCGGCGACCCGGTCGAGGTGCTGGGCTTCGACGGCGTGCCCGAGGCGGGCGAGCGCGTGCGAGTGGTGGAGAACGACCGCACGGCGCGCTCGGAGGCGGGCGACCGCGCCAACCGCCTCAAGACCGAGGCGCTTGCGCGCCGCCAGGGGGTTCGCATCTCGCTCGAGGACGTCTTCGCCCGAGCGCAGAAGGGCGACCTCCAGGAGCTGGCGCTGATCGTGAAGGCCGACGTGGCAGGCTCGCTCGAGGCCCTGGCTGACGAGATCGCCAAGCTGCCGCAGCAGGAGATCACCGTCAACGTCATCCGCGACGGCGTGGGCGGGATCACCGAGTCGGACGTGATGCTGGCCGCGGCCTCCAACGCCGTGATCATCGGGTTCAACGTGCGACCGGTGGGCGACGCCCGCGCGGTGGCCGAGCGCGAAGGGGTCGAGATCCGCGGCTACACGGTCATCTACAGCATCGTCGAGGAGCTGCGCTCGGCCATGGAGGGAATGCTCGTGCCCGAGGAGGTCGAGAGCACCACCGGCGTGGCCGAGGTGCGAGCCACCTTCCGCGCCTCGCGCGTCGGCACCATCGCCGGCTGCTTCGTGCGCGACGGCACCATCCGCCGCGGCGGCGCCGTGCGACTGGTGCGCGACGGAACGATCATCTACACCGGGCGGATCGCCTCGCTCCGGCGCTTCCAGGAGGACGTGCGCGAGGTGCAGGCCGGTTTCGAGTGCGGCGTGGTGCTCGAGAACTACGCGGACGTCAAGGAGGAGGACGTCCTCGAGGTCTTCGAGACGAGGCAGGTCGAGCGCGAGCTCGAATGAGCTTCGTCTGCCTCGTCGAGATCCACCTGCACTTCCCGGACAACGGAAGCCTGAAGGGCAAGCGCAAGGAGCTTCAGTCGCTCAAGGCGCAGCTTCAGCGCCGCTTCGGTGCCGCGGTCTCCGAGACCGATCACCACGACCTCTGGCAGCGGGCCACGCTCACGGCGGCGCTCGTCGGCCGCGACGCCGGGCCGGTGGAGGACGCCGCCGCCAAGCTGCGGCGCTACGTGGAGTCGCAGTTTCCGGAGGGGGTGCGGTTCGAGCGGGGGCTCGTGTCAGCCGACGAGGTCCTGACTTGACGAGGGTTCACTAGGATGCCCGGCGCTCGGATGCGTCGAGTCAACGAGGCGGTCCGCGAGGTGGTCTCTGCTCACATCGCGGAGGATCTCAAGGACCCGCGCATCGGATTCGTAACGGTCACAGGGGTGGAGACCAGTGCTGACCTGCGCAGCGCACGGGTGTTCGTGAGCGTCCTCGGCGATCAGGCCGAGCGCGACGACGCGCTGGCCGGCCTGGGCTCGGCGCGCGGCTTCCTCCAGAAGCTGGTGGGGGCGGAGCTGCGCATGAAGCGCACGCCCACGCTTGACTTCGTCTACGACGACTCGATCGACACCGGCATCCGCGTCTCCAAGCTGATCTCCGACGTCACGGGCGAGGACGCGTGAGCACCGCCACCGAGCAGCACCAGGTGCTCGACGAGCTCCGCGCGGCGGACAAGCTCTTCCTGACCACCCACGAGAACCCAGACGGCGACGCGCTGGGCTCACTCCGGGCCATGCAGCTCGTGCTGGAGCAGCTCGGCAAGGACTCGGTCATGTTCATTTCGCGGGACCAGTTCCCGCTGCCGCGCGAGTACCGGCACATGCCGTTCGACGACGTGCTGGGCGACCCGCCCGACGACCTGGAGGAGCGCCTGGTCGTGTTCCTCGACTGCGGCAACATCGACCGGATGCCGGTGGAGTTCCTGCGCAGCGCGGACGTCCGCATCGTCAACATCGACCACCACCACGACAACACGCGCTTCGGCGACGTCAACCTGGTCGTGGGCCACGCGTCCTGCACGGCGGAGATCGTCTTCGAGCTGGCCAAGGAGCTTGGCGTGGAGATCACGCAGCAGCTCGCGGAGTCGCTCTACATCGCGCTGGTCACCGACACCGGCAAGTTCATGTTCGAGAACACCACCCCGGCCGCCCACGAGATGGCGGCGGAGCTGATTGCGGTGGGCGTCCAGCCCCAGGTGATCCACCAGCGCCTGTACGAGGGGCTGCCGTTCAGCCGCATCCAGCTCCTGGCGCGCGCGCTGGCCGCGGTGCAGCGCTTCGACGGCGGCGCGCTGACCATCACGCACCTGACCGTCCACGACTTCTCGGAATCGGGCGCCGACGAGAGCGACTCGGAGGGCATCGTGGACCACATGCGCCAGGTCGAGGGGACCCTCGTGGCGGGCCTGATCCGCGAGCTGATCGCCGACGACGGGCGCCGCAAGGTCAGCCTCCGCGCCACCGACGGGCGGGTGGACGTGTCGATCATCGCGCGTGGCTTCGGCGGCGGCGGGCACCGGCAGGCGGCCGGCTTCACCACCGACATCGCGCTGCCGGAGCTGGTCGAGCGGCTGCGCAGCGAGGTCAACGCGCAGCTCGACTAGGTGGACGCCTGACGTGCAGGGCGTCCTGCTCCATTCGAAGCCGGCCGGGGTCACATCGCACGACGTGGTGGCCGACGTGCGCAGGCGCCTGGGCCGTGGTGTCAAGGTCGGGCACGCGGGCACGCTCGACCCGTTCGCCACCGGGCTCCTGCTGATCCTGGTCGGCCAGGCCACGCGCGCGCAGCGCTTCCTCATGCGGCTTCCCAAGACCTACCGGGCGGTGGCGCGGCTCGGCTGGACGTCCGACACCGGCGACCGCGATGGCAGCCTGACTCATACTGGGCGCGTGCCCGAGACGCTCGAGCTGCCCACCGGCCAGATCATGCAGCGCCCGCCCGCCTTCTCGGCGGTCAAGGTGGACGGCGAGCGCCTGTACCGGCGCGCCCGCCGCGGCGATCCCGTGGAGGGCGAGCCGCGGCCCGTCACCGTGCACCGGTTCGAGCTCCTCTGGCGCGACGGCGAGCGCGCGGGGCTCGAGGTGGAGTGCTCGTCCGGCACGTACGTCCGCCAGCTGGTGGCGGATCTGGGCGACGCGTACTGCGACGAGCTCGAGCGCACCGCCATCGGCCCGTTCCAGCTCGCGGACGCGGATCCGGAGCGGCTTGTGCCGCTCGCCCAGGCGCTGACGTTCCTGCCCGAGCACGCGCTCGACGCCGATCAGGCCGAACGGGCCTCGCACGGCCTGGCGGTGCCCGGGCGCGCCGACGCGGACGAGGTCCGGCTGACCCACGAGGGCGGGGTGGTGGCCATCGCCAGCCCCGTCGACGGCGAGATGCTCAAGCCGTTCCTGGTCTTCGACGCGTGAAGGTCACGCCCCTGAACGAGGCCGCTCCGCGTCCCGCCGGCGGGCGGCGCGTGGCGATCGGCACCTTCGACGGCGTGCACCTCGGCCACCGCGCGGTCATCGAGGGCAGCGACACCGTCCTGACCTTCGACCCCCATCCGCTTGCGGTCATCCGCCCGGACGCGCTGCCCAAGCTGCTCATGCCGTTCGACATCAAGCGCGACGTGATCTCGGGGCTTGGGGTGGACGAGCTCGTGGTCATCCACTTCGACCGCGAGTTCCAGGAGCGCAGCGCCGAGCAGTTCGTCGACGACGTGCTGGTGGGGCGGCTGGGCGCCACCCACGTGTCGGTGGGCGAGAACTTCCGCTTCGGCAAGGGCGCCCGCGGCGACGCCGACTTCCTTGCCTCCCGCCCGGAGTTCGAGACGCGGGTGGTGCCGATGGTCGAGGTCGAGGGGGAGACCGTGTCGTCCACCCAGATCCGCGCGCTGGTGGCGGCCGGCGACGTGGCGCGCGCCTCGCGATTCCTGGGCGCGCCGTTCATGCTCGAGGGCGAGGTGGTTGCCGGCGACAGCCGCGGCCGCGAGCTGGGGATGCCGACGGCCAACGTGGTCCCCGACCCGCACTACGCCTGCCCGGGCCACGGTGTGTACGCCGCGTGGGCCCACGGCTACATGGCGGCGGTCAACGTCGGTGTGCGACCGACCTTCGACAGCGGCCGGGGGCTGATCGTGGAGGCCTACCTCCTGGACTTCGACGGCGACCTCTACGGACAGACCCTGCGCATCGCGTTCGTCGAGCGTCTGAGGGGCGAGCGGCGCTTCGAATCGGTCGACGCGCTGGTCGATCGGATGCACGACGACGTGTCCCGCGCACGCGAGATCCTGGCCAAATAGGCCTGCTACGGTTCGCCGCCGATGAGCCAGCCAGTCGAGGCCAAGCGCGAAATAGTCCAGAAGTTCGGCAAGTCGGAGACCGACACCGGCTCGACCGAGGTGCAGATCGCCCTGCTCTCGCAGCGGATCACGCACCTAACCGAGCACCTGCGCGACCACAAGAACGACCACGCCTCGCGTCGTGGCCTGTTGATGCTGGTCGGTCAGCGCCGGCGCCTGCTCAACTACCTCCAGCGCCGTCATCTCGACCGCTACCGCGCGCTCATCGGGGAGCTCGGCCTGCGGCGATGATCGAGCCCGGGACGCCCGCTCCCGAGTTCAGCCTGCGTGACCAGGACGGCAACAAGGTCACGCTCGAGTCGCTCGCCGGTCAGACCGTTGTCCTGGTCTTCTACCCGCTCGACTTCAGCCCGGTCTGCACGGACCAGCTGAACGTGTACCAGGAGGTCCTGGGCGAGCTGGAGGAGGCCGGGGTCAAGCTCTACGGCGTGTCGGTCGACTCCGCCTTCGCGCACAAGGCGTTCCAGCAGCAGCTCGGGATAACGATCCCGCTGCTGGCCGACTTCCACCCGAAGGGCGAGGTGTCGCGCAAGTTCGGCGTCTACAACGAGAAGTACGGCAACTCCTACCGCGCGCTGGTGATGATCGGCCCCGACGGCGTGGTCACGTGGGCCTACCAGCCGCCGTCGCCGCTGGAGATCCCGGGCGTCAACCTGATCTTCGACGCGCTGGCCCAGCGCACGACCGCGTAGTCGCGGCCGACGACCTCCACAGCTCGCCTCCGCCCCCACCGGGGCCCGACGACCACGTCCAGGGCGAGGAGGGGCGCGCGCTGGTCATCGAGTACGGCGACTACGAGTGCCCGTACTGCGCGCGCACCGACTCCCTGCTGGCGGACCTCCCGGTGAGGCGGGCGTTCCGCCACTTCCCGGTGGTCTCCAAGCACCCGCGGGCGCAGGTGCTGGCCTGCGCGGCGGAGGCCGCGGCGCTCCAGGGCCGCTTCTGGGAGATGCACGACTCGCTGTTCGCCGACCAGGGTCACCTGGACCCGCCGCACCTGTGGGCCCGCGCGGAGCGGCTGGGCCTGGACCTGGACCGCTTCGAGGCCGACCGCCAATCCGAGGCCGTGGCCCAGCGCGTCCAGCGCGACTTCCGCTCGGGCCTGCGGGCCGGCGTCGTCTCCACGCCGACGCTCTTCGTCGACGGCCAGGCGCACGCGGGCGTTCCGGGCCCGGAGCTGCTGGCCGCGCTGCGGGCCGAATGAGCACACAAGCACCGGCGCGGTCGGTGGATGTCGCCGTCGTAACACCCCTGTAACGCCGCGTTCGCCCGAACCCCGACGTGGGACCTTTTGAAGTCGCTATGCGGACCAAAAAGGTCCCAGGTCCCCGCCGGGGCGAACGGGCCGTTACAGAAGACAGACAAGCGTTACGGAAGACGCACGTCGGGGGGCACGGCTGGGGGGAAGCTCGGTCTGGCGGGCGACGCACGGTCGGCCCCCTCATTGCCGCAGTGGGGGAGGCTGGCGGTGGTGTGGGGCCGAGAGCCGCGCATGGGGCAGGCCGGCGGTGGGACGGCGCCGGGAGCCACCCCTGGCGAACGCCGGGGCGACCCCCCATTCGGGGGGATACATGCCCCAAACAGCGCTTGA
Organism: Thermoleophilaceae bacterium; assembly: GCA_034664185.1. Taxonomy (GTDB): domain Bacteria; phylum Actinomycetota; class Thermoleophilia; order Solirubrobacterales; family Thermoleophilaceae; genus AC-37. The sequence goes on along the minus strand of JAXDIC010000188.1, from coordinate 24,250 downwards.
GCGATCTAGAGTCCTTGCGTGAGGCCCCTGCACGACAGCAAGCCCGGCACGCGGGCCGGGGTCAGTGCCGCCGTGCTGCTGGGCGCGGTGGCCGCGGTGCTGGCGCTCCTTCAGAGCGCCTTGAACCTCTTCCACCTCCGCAGCGTGATCTACCTGGCGATCCTCGTCGCCAGCGCGGCGCTCGCGGCCGCCATCAGCCGCGCGCGCCTGTTGAGCGAGCGCAAGACGGTCGACGAGCTCGTGCGCTCGTGGCCTCCCGAGAGCCTCGAGGCGATCGATCCACAGAAGCTGGGCGTGTTCCCGCCGAACCCGGAGAGGACCCCGGTGGGCGAGCGGCTCCCGGAGTACGTCCGGCGGGAGGGCGTGCACGGCCGGGTGCGCGACCACATCGCCGCCGGCAGATCGGTCGTCCTGTTCGGCCCGGACCGCGCCGGCAAGTCGCGCACCGCGTACGAGGCGGCCAAGTCGGTGGCGAACATCGGGTCGCCGCTCGTCCCGACGAACGCCGACGCTCTCGTCGGGCTGATCAAGGACCACGGTCACGACCTGCCGGATGGCGCCGTGCTGTGGCTCGACGACCTCGAGCGCTTCGTCGCGAAGCTGACGGACCCCGCGCTTCAGGGGCTGTTCCAGCCCGACAGCAAGCCTCAGGTCGTCGCGACGATGCGCAGCAAGCCGTTCGCCGCGATGCTGGACGCGAGCGACGACCTGGGCGAGGCCGGCAAGCGGATCCTGACGGGGGCGAGCTGCTTCGAGCTGGCCACCGACCTCACCCCCGGGGAGCTCCAGAGCGCCATCGGCACCTTCGGCCCCAACGTCGACTTCTCGCACGGCATAGGCGAAGCGCTGGCCGCCACGACAGAGCATGGCTACGTCGCGCCGTCGCCGCCGCCGGCGGGGGACCCAAAGCCACCGCCGTGGTCGCCGCGTCGCTTCGACTGGCTCTTGGCCTCGCTGGTGGGAGCGGTCCTTCTGTTCCTGATCGGCGCGGTCCTGCTGGGCGTCCTCGGCACCTGGACCGACCAGAAGCCGGGCTCGCTCGAAAAGCAGGCGGACCAGATCAAGCACGTCGCCCTCAATCACGGCGAAAGGACGATCGCGGACAAGAGCGTGACCTTCCACGCCGGCTCGCCCTCGCGCTTCCTGGTGCTCCGCCCGAAGGCCGCCTCCGACGAGATCCGGATCTATGACCAGGATCCCGACGGGGTGCTGACAGAGCATCCGTTCTCGTTCCAGCCGGCCGCGCCCAGGGCGACGCCGTACCGCCTGCTCGACGATCCGCTGATCGGCGACCTGGACGGCGACGGGACCTCGGAGGTGGTCGACAGCTACGTGGCCCACCGTGACGCTCGGACCCTCAGGATCCCGGTGATCGCCTTCTGGAACAACGGACGGCGCGCCTACGAGGTCGACCCGCTGCTGACCGAGGCGCCGCGCCTGCCGTCGCGCGTGAAGGGTGCCGTACTGAGCCCGCTGACGTTCCTCGTGCCATTCGACCTCGGCCAGGGCCGGGTGCGCCTGGCGCCCGCGTACGGGGTCACGTCGTTCGCCGCCCCGCCCGGCGCGCGGCGCATACTCACGGCGAGCGAGATCGGCACCGTGGGCCTGAAGGGCGCCATCCTGGCGATCAGCGTCTACAGGGTCGATCCGTCGGGGGGAGCACCCCAGCTGACCCAGCTGTGCTCGCCCAAGCACCGATCCGGAGTGGTGATCGACCGCGTGCCGATCAGCGCCGCTTCGGACTACCGCGCGGAGCTCGGCCGCGTGGCCGGCCCGCTCGAGGCGGAGCTGGTGAAGGACCGCGCAAACGGGAAGTGCGTTGCGCCCTCCGGGTAGGGCAACCCGGAGGAGCGGGCGGCAAACCCGCTGCTAACCTGCGCCGGACTTCATTTCGAAGCGACAAAGCGATTGGCCGCCAACCGGAGGCGGCGCGAAAGGAACATATGAGTCAGGACGTAAGCCGGGTTTCCGTCGACATCGGCGGGAGCGAGATCTCCTTCGAGACCGGCAAGCTCGCCAAGCAGGCGAGCGGGTCCGTGGTCGTAACCCAGGGCGAGACGATGGTGCTCGCCACCGCCACGGCAGGCAACGTCCGCGACGTCGACTTCCTTCCTCTGACGGTCGACGTCGAGGAGCGGATGTACGCCGCGGGCAAGATCCCCGGAAGCTTCTTCAAGCGCGAGGGCAGGGCCGGCGAGAAGGGCACGCTCACCGCGCGCATGATCGACCGTCCCATCCGACCGCTCTTCCCGAAGGGCTGGCGGCGCGAGACGCAGCTGGTGGCCATCCCGATGTCGGTGGACCACGTCCACCCCTACGACATCCTCGCCATGAACGGCGCCAGCGCGGCGCTGATGGTCTCGGACATCCCGTTCCCGTTCCCGGTCGGCGCCGTGCGCATCGGCCAGGACGAGGAGGGCGGTTTCGTAGTGAACCCCGAGGAGGAGTGGATCTCCCAGAGCCCGCTCGACCTGGTCGTAGCCGGCACCGAGGACGCGATCCTCATGGTCGAGGCCGGCGCCCGCGAGATCTCGGAGGCCGAGATCCTCGACGCGCTTGACATCGCCCACGGTGAGATCAAGAAGCTCTGCGCCGCGCAGCACGAGCTCCAGAAGAAGGCCGGCAAGCCCAAGGTCGAGGTCGAGGTCCCGCAGATCGACGAGGGCCTCTTGGAGAAGATCCGCGAGAAGCTGGGCAAGGCGCTCGACGCGGCAACGCAGGTCGAGGACAAGCTCGACCGGCAGGAGGCCACCAAGGCCGTCGAGACGGAGGCCCTCGAGGCGTTCGCCGGCGACCCCAGCGATCCCGAGTACTCGGAGCGCCTCGCCGACGCGCAGCGCGCCTTCGACAAGCTCGAGAAGGACACGATCCGCCGTCGCATCGCGGTCGACAAGAAGCGGCCCGACGGCCGTGCCGCGGAGGAGATCCGCGACATCTCGATCGAGGTCGGCCTCGCTCCGCGCACGCACGGCTCCGCGCTGTTCACGCGCGGTCAGACGCAGGCGTTCTCGGTGGCGGCACTCGGCACCACGCGCGAGGAGATGCGGCTCGACACGCTCGGGCTGGAGACCACCAAGCGCTACTTCCACCACTACAACTTCCCGCCGTTCTCGGTGGGCGAGGCCGGCTTCATGCGCGGCCCCAAGCGCCGCGACATCGGCCACGGCGCGCTCGCCGAGCGGGCGCTCGTGCCGCTGATCCCGTCGCAGGAGGACTTCCCGTACACGATCCGGGTGGTGTCCGACATCCTCGAGTCGAACGGCTCGTCGTCGATGGCGTCGGTCTGCGGGTCGAGCCTCTCGCTGATGAACGCGGGCGTGCCGATTCCGCGCGCCGTGGCGGGCATCGCCATGGGCCTGATCAAGGAGGCCGACGACTACATCGTGCTGTCCGACATCGCCGGGGTGGAGGACCACCTGGGCGACATGGACTTCAAGGTCGCCGGCACCGATCAGGGCATCACGGCGCTGCAGATGGACATCAAGATCACCGGCGTGACCTTCGACATCCTGCGCGACGCGCTGACGCAGGCCAAGGAGGGACGCACGTTCATCCTCGGCAAGATGAACGAGGTCATCTCCGAGCCGGCGGAGGAGCTGTCTCCGTACGCGCCGCGCATCACGTCGATCCAGATCGACACCGAGAAGATCGGGATGGTCATCGGCAAGGGCGGCGAGACGATCCGCGCGCTGTCGGAGGAGTTCGAGGCGCAGATCGACATGCAGGACGACGGCACGGTCCTGGTCTACGCGGCCAGCGGCTCGCAGGGCGATGCCCTGATCGAGCGCATCCGCAGCATGACCAAGGAGGTCGAGGTGGGGGACGAGTTCCCGGCCGCCAAGGTCGTCAAGACCACGACCTTCGGGGCGTTCGTCGAGCTGGCCAAGGGCACCGACGGGCTGCTGCACATCTCGAACATCAAGCCCGGCGAGCGCGCCGAGTCGGTCGAGGACGTCGTCAACCGCGGCGACGAGGTGTCGGTCCGCGTGGTCGAGGTCGACCGCGAGCGGGGCCGCATCGGCCTGCGCCTGGCGGACGACCCGGAGATCGCGGGCAAGACCGCCGAGGAGCTGGCGTCGGTGGGCACCGGTGACCGTGGCGGCGAGCGCGGAGGCGGCGGCGGACGCGATCGCGGTGGCCGTGGCGGCCGCGACCGCGGCGGTCGTGGCGGACGCGACGGCCGCGACGGAGGCCGAGACCGGCCGCCTCGCCCAGATCACGCTCGCGATAGTCGCTAGTCCGCTCTTACGGTGATGCGGGCGGGTAACGGCCACAGGCTGACCCAGCTCGACTCGGGGGTTCGAGTCGTGACCGAGGAGATGCCCTCGGTCCGCTCGATCGCCCTCGGGTTCTGGGTCGGCGTCGGCTCGCGCGACGAGTCGCCCGAGCAGGCCGGGATCTCGCACTTCCTCGAGCACCTGCTGTTCAAGGGCACCGACCGCTTCAGCTCCGTCGAGATCGACCAGATCTTCGACGGGATGGGGGCGGAGGCCAACGCGGGGACCGGCAAGGAGACCACGTCGGTCTACTCGCGCTTCCTCGACCAGCACCTCGATCGCGCCTTCGACGTGCTGGCGGACATGGTGCTGCGGCCGACCTACCCGGACATCGACTCCGAGCGGCAGGTGGTGATCGAGGAGATCGCCATGTACGAGGACGAGCCCTCGGACAAGGTTCACGACGTGCTCTCGCAGGCGATCTTCGGCGACCATCCGCTCGGGCGGCCGATCATCGGTCGCGCGGAGGTGATCTCCAGCGTGCCGGTCCCGGAGATCGCGGCCTACCACGACAGCCGCTACGTCGGCTCGCAGGTGGTGGTGGCCGCGGCCGGCAACCTGGAGCACGAGCGGGTGGTGGAGCTGGTGGCGAAGGGTTGCGCCGACGTGGTGGACGGAGCGCCCGACCCGCACCCGCCGGCGCCCGCGGCGGTCGAGCCGCGCTCGGCCTTCCACAGCAAGACCACCGAGCAGTACCACCTCTGCCTCGGCGCGCCCGGCATCCCGCGCGCCGACGACCGGCGCTTCGCGCTGCGCGTGCTCGACACGATCCTGGGCGGCTCGTCGTCGTCGCGGCTGTTCCAGGAGGTGCGCGAGAAGCGCGGCCTGGCGTACTCGGTCTTCTCGTATGCCAGCCACTACGCCGACACCGGGCAGATCGGCGTCTACGTGGGCACGCGGCCGGACAACGTCCGCGAGGCGATGGACGTGATCGGCTGCGAGCTGCGGCGCATCGTCGAGGAGCCCGTGTCCGACGAGGAGCTGGCGCGCGGCAAGGAGAACGTGAAGGGTCGCATGGTGCTCTCGTTCGAGTCCTCGCTGACCCACATGAACCGGCTGGGCGGCGGCGTGCTGATGGACGTCCCGCTGCTCACCCTCGACGAGATGATCGCGGCGATCGACGCCGTCACGCTCGACGACGTGTCGGCGCTGGCCGCCGAGTTGTTCGACCCGGCGCGGCTCTCGGCGGCCGGCGTGGGGGGCGACGAGTCGCTGTTCCGCCAGGCGCTCGAGCCCGTCAGCCCCGCCCTGGCGGCATGATCAACGTCGCCGTGTCGGGAGCGGCGGGTCGCATGGGCCAGGCCGTGTGCCATGCCGTGGAGGGAGCCGAGGACATGGCGCTCGTGGGGCGGGCCGACCCGCAGCTCGACACCGCACTCCAGGACTTGCTGGGCGACGCCGACGTGGTGGTGGACTTCAGCCAGCCCGACTCCGCGCTGCTCAACGCCCGCCACTGCCTCGAGGCCGGCGTGCACTGCGTGATGGGCACCACCGGCGCCGACTTCTCGGAGCTCGAGGGCGTCGGCTCGGCCAACCTGTTCGTGGCTCCCAACTTCGCGATCGGCGCGGTGCTGATGATGGAGGCCGCCAAGATGATCGCGCCGCACATGCCGGAGTGCGAGATCGTGGAGCTGCACCACGACAAGAAGCTCGACGCGCCGTCCGGCACGGCCGCGCGCACGGCGGAGCTCATCCGCGCCGCCGGCGGCAACGTGCACGAGCCGATCCACTCCGTTCGGTTGCCCGGCCTGGTGGCCCACCAGGAGGTGCTGTTCGGCGGGGTCGGGCAGACGCTGTCGATCCGCCACGATTCGATCGCCCGCGAGTCGTTCATGCCCGGCGTGCTGCTTGCCGTGCGCAAGGTTGGCGATCTGGAGCACTCGCCGACCGTGGGGCTCGAGAACCTGCTGTAGGGCCCGGGCGGCACGCGTGACAGACCGCGAGCTGGCCGTGAGGACCGAGATCCTCGAGGCGTTTGCCCGGACCGGCCGTCCGCCGCGCGTGGACGATGCCGAGACGCTGGCCTCGCTCGCCGCGCGGCACGTGGTGGTGCTCGACGAGGCCGGGGAGGAGGTGGTGATGGCGCATCCGTTCGCCGCTCCACCCGCCGCCGCGGTGGTGCGCGCGGGCGACCGCTCGTGGTTCGGCAGCTGCGCCTGGGACGGCCTGGGGATCGTGGCGGCGCTGGGGCTCCGGCACGCCGAGATGGAGGCCAACGACTTCCGGGTCCGGATCGTGGACGGGCGCCCGATCGGCGCGGCGATGTTCCACGTGCTGGTGCCCGCCCGGCAGTGGTGGGAGGACATCGGCTTCACGTGAAGCACGATGCGGCTCTTCCGGTCGGAGGAGGCGGTGGAGCGCTGGTGCGCGAGCGAGGGCCGGCCGGTGGGAGCGATCCTCTCACTGACGCAGCTCGGCCGCCTGGCCCGCGCCTGGTACGGCGACCGCCTGGACCCGGACTGGCGCCCGCGGTCGGTGGCCGACTCCCAGCGGATCCTGGATACCGTGGGCCTGACAGGCGACTTCTGGGCACTGGCCTGAGCCCGGCGCGGCTCTAGGCCACCAGGTCGGCCGTCACCTCGCGCACGCCGTGGTCGTGCGCTCCGGTCTCGAGCCGCGCCGCCAGCGTGCCCATCAGCGCCAGCGCCGCGGGGTTGTCCGAGAGCATGGTGGCGGTGAAGCGCCGCACCCCGCGTGCCCGGGCGGCGTCGGCCAGACCCAGAGCCAGGCGCTTGCCCAGCCCGCGGCGCTGGAAGGCATCGCCCACGACGATCGCCGCGTCCGCGGTGCGCTCGTCGCCCGGCAGGCGGATGAACCGCGCCACGCCGACGATCTGGTCGAGGCGATCCGCCGGGACCGCCACCAGGGCGAAGTGGCGCTCGCCATCGACCTCGGTCAGGTAGCGAAGCTCGGAAGGGGAGAGCCGCGGCTTGGCGCCCAGGAAGCGCCGGCGACGGGTCTCCTCCGACAAGAGCTCGTGGGCCTTCGCCAGCATCAGGCTGTCCGCGGGCCGGATCGCCCTGATCACCACGCGGGTGCCGTCTGAGAGCCTGGTGAGCACGGCACCGACGCTACGCCCATCGGCGAGCGGCGGGTGTGGCCTCGATCACTCGACGGCCGCGGGCGCGCAATCTGCGCGGGCAGGGACGGCCCTGTCCTAACCTAGGGCGCTCTGGCACACGGATCGTGCAGAGGAGGGGTGACGAACATCAAGGTTCTAGTCGTCGGCGCAGTGGTGTTGGTGGCCCTGGGTCCCGGGTTGCCGACGCTGTCGCTCGATGACCTGGGCGGCGGCAAGCAGGCGCGCAGCGGACGGGATCCGCAGCCGCGTGCCGAGCCGGCCGCGTCGGCGCCGTCGGATCAGGCGGCCCGCACGTGCGCCCGGATGGCGGCGCCCTGGGGGTCCAACTCCGCCTCCGGGACGCCCGACGAGCCGGTCCGCGGGCCGCGCCGGCTGGTCGCCATGCTGCGTCCCGGGCAGACCGGCTGCCTGCGCTCCGGCACCTATCGCGAGACCCAGATCCAGGTCAAGCGGCCGCGCGTGACGCTGCGCAGCGCGCCCGGCGAGCGCGCAACCTGGCGCGGGCGGATCGTGCTCATGGGCGCGCGCGACCGCCTTCTGGGCCTGAACCTGGACGGCAGCGCCGGTCCCCGCTGCGGCGCCAGCAACTGCGGCGCGCTGCCAAGTCCCACGATCAACGCCCCGAACGTGGTGGTGGCCGACAACGACATCCAAAGCCCCGACTCGGGCATCTGCGTGCACCCGCGGGCCTGGGGCCGGCAGCGTCCCGACCACTTCCTGATCGAGCGCAACCGGATCCACGACTGCGGCCGCCGGCCGCCCACAGAGCACGACCACGGCATCTACGTGGCGGACGGGCGCGGGGGAGTGATCCGCGACAACGTCGTCTTCGGCAACGCCGACCGCGGGATCCAGCTCTATCCCGACGCGTATGGCACGACCGTGATCGACAACACGGTCGACGGCAACGGCAGCGGAATCGTCTTCTCCGAGCGCAGCGCCAAGAACGTGGTGCGCAACAACGTCTTCTCCAACGCGGTGCGCCGCTGGAACGCCGAGAGCTATCAGCTCAGCGGCCGGGGGAACGCGTTCGTGGGCAACTGCGTGCGGCCGGGGAACGCCAATTCGACCTACGACGTGAACGGCGGCATCGCGCTGCCGTCGTGGGTTTCGCAGTCGGGCAACCGCGCCGCGGGGACCAAGCTGTACGTCGACCGGGCGAGCGGCGACTTCAGGATCGCCCCGGGCAGCGCCTGCACAGGGCGTGGCGCGACCGACTCGGTGGCGGGGCCGCTCGGCGGCTGACCGTCAGCGGGCGGCGCCGACGGCCGTCTTGCCGTCGCCGCCCGCCTCCTGCCGCGCCCTGCGAAGGGCGCGTGGCACCACGAACCGGATTCCCGATCGCTCGTCGTCGATCGAGCAAGTCTTGTTGTCGATCAGCCCGCGCTCCTTGGCGCCGGGCACCAGCAGCATCTGGTTGACGTAGCTCTCGTGTCCGCGCTTGCGCGTGATGAGCCACAGGTAGCCCGTGTCGCGCAGCCGCGGCCGGTAGTCGTCCAGCGCCTGGTGCGCCTCGTCGATCGAGTCGACGGCCACGATGGCGCCGTCGAGGGGGCCGGAGCGCACCAGCCCTCGGCCGCTGGCGTGCTTCACGTCCCGCCGCAGGCCGGGGCCCACGTCGCCGACGACCTCCACCCGGTCGTCGGGCCTCACGCCCAGCTTCTGGACTGTTGAGCGGTGGCTGTAGTCGGTCTCGGGGCTCATTTCGAGGCCCAATTATGACGCGAGCACCCGGTAAGCTCGCCGGATGCCCATCGGTGGGGTACTCACGGCCATGGTCACGCCCTTCGACGCCCAGGGGCGGCTGGACGAGGACGCCGCCGTCGCGCTCATGCACCACCTGCTCGAGAACGGCTCCGACGGACTGGTCCTGGCCGGCACCACCGGCGAGGGCGCCACGATGACCGACGAGGAGAAGCTGCGGCTGTGGCGGCTGGGCGTCTCGGAGGTGGGCGAGCGGGCCTTTCTCGTGGCCGGCACCGGCTCCAACGACACGGCCCATACCGTCCACCTCACCGAGCGCGCCACCGAGATCGGCATGCACGCGGGCCTCGTGGTCACCCCGTACTACAACAAGCCCAACCGGCGCGGGCTGTACGAGCACTACCGGACGGTGGCGGAGGCCAGCCCCATGCCGGTCATCGTCTACAACATCCCGCAGCGCTGCGTGGTCGACATCCCCAACGACCTGCTCCGCGAGCTGGCCCAGATCCCCAACGTCGCGGCGGTCAAGCAGGCTCGCTACGAGGACGTCGAGCCGATCGAGGGGATGGACCTGCTGGCCGGCAACGACGATGCGCTGGCCAGGTCCCTGGACGTGGGCGCCACCGGAGGGATCCTGGTGGCCTCGCATCTCTTCGGGCGCGAGATGAGGCGGATGATCGACGAGCCCGACGCGCGTCAGGACATCCACCGCTCGCTGGAGGACGCGTTCCGCACGCTGGCCATCACCACCAACCCGATCCCGATCAAGGCCGCCGTGGGCATGGCGGGCCACCAGGTGGGCGGCATGCGCCTGCCGATGGTGGAGGCGTCCGAGCAGGAGAAGGCCGAGATCCGCGCGATGCTCGAGCGCTACGGCCTGCTGAGCGCGGTTTGAGCTCCACCCTGCGGATCCTCCCGCTGGGCGGGCTGGGGGAGATCGGCAAGAACATGACCGTCGTGGAGTACGACGGGGGCATCGTGGTGGTGGACACAGGGCTGATGTTCCCCACCCCGGACCAGCTGGGCATCGACCTCGTGCTGCCGGACTTCGCGTACCTGCGCGAGCGCGCGGCCGACATCCAGGCGATCGTGCTGACCCATGGCCACGAGGATCACGTGGGCGCGCTGCCGTTCTTCATCCGCGAGCTGGCGCGCGAGCACGTGCCGCCGATCTACGGGGGCCCGCTCACCGTCGAGCTGGCCCGCTCGAAGCTCGACGAGCACAAGCTGCTCGACGTGGCGGACCTGGAGACGGTCAGCCCCGGCGACCCCTTCGACGCCGGACCGTTCACGATCGAGACCATCCGGCTGGCGCACTCGATCCCCGACTCGACCGGGGTGGCGCTGTCCTGCGACCTCGGCACCACGCTGATCACCGGCGACTACAAGTTCGACCAGACGCCCGTCGACGGCGATCCGGCCGACATGGCGCGCCTGGCGGAGCTGGGCCGCGAGGGCCTGCTGCTGCTCTGCGGCGACTCCACCAACGTCGACCGGCCGGGCATCGCGCCGTCCGAGTCCAGCGTGGGCCCGCACCTGGTCGAGGCGTTCGCGCGCTGTGAGGGGCGGATCGTGGTCACGTCGTTCGCGTCCAACATCCACCGCGTGCAGCAGGTGGTCGACGCGGCCGAGGCGGTCGGGCGCAAGGTCTCGCTGGTGGGCCGCTCGATGCGCAAGAACGTCAACATCGGCCGCAACCTCGGCCACATCCACATCCCCGACGGCATGCTGGTCGGCGTCCGCGAGATCGAGGACTTCCCCGACCACAAGCTCGTGGTCATCTCGACGGGCAGTCAGGGCGAGCCGCTGTCGGCGCTGCGCCGGATGGCCCACGGCGACCACCCGCAGGTGGATCTCCACGAGGGGGACACCGTGATGTTCTCCGCCAGCCCGATCCCCGGCAACGAGCGCTCGGTGAACGAGACGATCGACCGCATCTACCAGCTGGGAGCCAACGTGGTCACGGCCCGCGACGCGCCGATCCACGCCTCGGGCCACGGCTTCGCCGAGGAGCTCAAGCTGATGATCAACCTCACCCAGCCGCGCTACGTGATGCCGTTCCACGGCGACCACAAGCGGATGCGGCTCCACGCCGAGCTGGCGCAGGCCGTCGGCGTGCCGCCCGAGAACACGTTCCGGTCCGTCAACGGCACTCCGCTGGAGATCAACGAGCGCGGCGCGCGCCTCGGCAAGCCCGAGCAGGCGGGCATGATCTTCGTGGACGGACTGGACGTGGGCGACGTCGAGGACGTGGCGCTACGCGACCGCCGCATGCTGTCCGCGGACGGCATCTTCATCGTGGTGGCCACCATCAGCGAGCAGGACGGTCGCTCCGTGGCGCCGCCCGAGCTGATCTTCCGCGGAGTGCCGTTCCTCGACGGGGCGGGGGAGACGCTGCTGGACGAGCTGCGCGACGCGGTGGAGGAGTCGCTCGCGCGCTCCGCCAACGAGGAGATCCGCGAGATCTCGCTGCTCCAGGACCACCTCCACGACGACGTGGCCCGGTTCGTCTACGACCGGCTCAAGCGCCGGCCGATGGTGCTGCCGGTGGTCGTAGAGGTCTGACCTCCGGCTGGCCCTCGGCGGCCATGGCGGGGGCGCTCGGCAGCCTGACCGTGAAGCGGGCCCCGCCGGCGTCGCTCTCGTCCACCCTGACGGAGCCGCCGTGGCCCAGCGTCACCGCCCGGACGATGGCCAATCCCAGGCCGCTGCCACCGCCACCGCTGCTGCCGCCTCCGCGCACGAACCGGTCGAACACGTGCTGGCGCATCTCGAGGGGGATTCCGGGTCCGGCGTCGGAGACCTCGAGCACCGCGCACTCGCCGGTCGGGCCGTGCTCGCTGGCCACCCTCACCGTGACCTCGGTGCCCGGCGGCGTGTGCGCCAGGGCGTTCTCGATCAGGTTGAGCGCCAGGCGGTGCAGGTCGTCGGAGACGCCGTCCACCGTGGGGCCGCCGCCGTTCCCGTTCTCCAGGTCGAGGCTGAGCTCGTGGCCCGCCGCCACCGGCGCGGCCTCGGCGGCCGCCTCGCTGACCACCTCGGGCAGCCTCACGCGCTCGCGCAGGCCCTCGCGTCCGGCGTCCGCGCGCGCGAGCAGCAGCAGGTCCGCCACCAGCCGGCGCATGCGGTGCGAGGAGCGCAGGGCCGACCCGGCCATCTCGCGCTCCTCGCCCCGAAGCTCGGACTCCAGCAGCTCGAGGTTGGCCAGGATGCTGGTCAACGGGGTGCGCAGCTCGTGTGACGCGTCCGCCACGAACTCGCGCTGGCGGGCCAATGCCAACTCCGTCTCGGCGCGAGCCGCGTCCAGCGATCTGAGCATGTCCTCCAGCGTGTTGGCCAGGTCCGCCACCTCGTCGTCCGCCTCTGGCTTCGGCAGGGTCACGGCGGGATCGCCGGTCTGCGCGATGCCGCGCGCGGCCCGGGTGAGGTTGGAGATCGGGCTCATCGCGCGCCGGGCCAGCGCCAGGCCGGCGAGGAACGCGAGCGCGGTTCCGCCCAGCACGCCCACCGCGAGGAACAGGTCGATTCGCGCGATCGTGTGGTTCAGGCGGCTCTGCGGCTTGCCGTACTGGAGGAAGCCCACCGACTGGCCGCCGGGGCCGCCGATCTCCTGTGCCACCACGCGGTAGTTGCCCACCTGGTGGACACCCAGCCGCGGCGGGCCGAGCGACGGGCCGCCGACGGTGTGGTACTCGACGTCGCGCAGCACGATCCGCAGCACGGCCTTGCCGGCCGCGGCGGCCTCCATCGCCTCAGCGTCGCGACTGGCGTTGGGCCCGTTCTGCGACGGCGTGACCAGCCGCTGCTGGAGGTCCGCGGCCGTCAGCTTCAACTCGTCGTCGAACTCGGAGCGGACCTGGCGCGAGGCGAAGATGCCGATGACGACCGCGAACAGCAGCAGGATGGCGAAGGTCAAGCCGGCCGAGATGAGGGCCAGCCGGATGCGAACCGGCATCCGTCGGATGCGCCTCATGCTGCGCGAAGCGTATATCCGGCGCCCCGCACCGTGTGAAGCACGCGCGGCTCTCCGCCGGCCTCGAGCTTGCGGCGCAGGTTGGAGACGAACACGTCCACCGTGTTGGTCTCCGCAAACGGGGCGTAGCCCCAGACGTCGTCGAGAAGCGCCTCGCGCGACACCACGAGGCGCTCGTTGCGCATCAGGTACTCGAGCAGCTCGAACTCGCGGCCGGTCAGCTCCAGCTCGCGCTCGCCTCGCAGCACCTCGCGCGTGTCCGGATTGAGCCGCAGGTCGCCCACCACCACGAAGGCGCTGCCGCGGGGCGGCCGCCGGCGCAGGAGCGCGCGCAGTCGCGCCAGCAGCTCCTGGCGCTCGAACGGCTTGACCAGGTAATCGTCGGCGCCGGAGTCCAGGCCCTCCACGCGAGCGTCCACGCCGTCGCGCGCGGTGAGCATGAGGATGGGCACGTCGCCCTCCTCGCGCAGTCGCCGGCACACCTCCACGCCGTCGAGGCGCGGCAGCCCCAGGTCGAGCACCACGGCGTCCGGCTCGAACACCGACGACTCGTCCAGCGCCTGCACGCCGTCGCCGGCCAGCCGCACGTCGTAGCCCTCGAGCCGCAACGAGCGGCGCAGGACCTCGGCGATGTCGCCGTCGTCCTCCACAACCAGCACTCGTGGCTTTGCGCTCATGAATCGATCTTAGGGCCGCTTCGCGCGTGCGAGCCGAAGTTTTAGCCCCGGCTTAGGCTGGGACCGCGCGGCACCGCGGCAGGTTCGGGCCGGAGCGCGTCGAACAACCGGTGCGCTAGCCATGGCAAGCCGCCGACCGACCAAAAAGCCAGCGAAGGGGCGTGGACGCGCGCGCTCGAAGAGCCGCCGCAAGCCTCCGTCGTTCCAGATGCCGCGCGTGCCGGAGCTCGAGCAGCGCCATCTCGACCTGATCGGGCTCGGGCTGGTCGCGCTGGCCGCCTTCTTCGCCTTCGTGTTCTACCTGGGCTGGGACGGCGGCAAGGTGGGCGGCGCGCTGGCCCACGGGCTGATCTTCCTGCTGGGCGGTGTGGCGTACCTCGTGCCGCTGGTGCTGCTCGCCGCCGGGACCGTGATGGTGCTCGGGCCCGTCCTGCCGTCGGTCAAGCCGTTCAAGGCGGGCGGCGTCTGCCTGCTGCTGGCCCTCATGCTCGGGCTGGCCGGAGGCCTGTTCGGCCTGGGCCCGTCGAACCCCGCGCGCCACGGGTTCATGCACCCGGAGTACTTCCGCCACCACGGAGGCGTGTTCGGCGAGGGCCTCTACTGGGGTGCCAAGACGCTGTTCCAGGACTTCGGCGCGCACATCATCTTCGTGTTCCTCATGCTCGCGGGCGTGATGCTGCTCACCGGCGCCTCGGTGGCCGGCGTCGTGCGCGGCACGCGCGCGGGCGTGGCCTCCAGCGCGCGGCGCGTGCGCCAGTCGACGGGTGAGTTCGCCGCGCTGGTCACCGGGCGCGAGCCGCGGCGTGCGCAACCCAAGCCGCCCTCCGACGAGACCGACTTCGGCCCTCCGCCCGCGCGCGTGGCACCCGAGGTCGAGCCGCTGGTGCGCGCCACGCATGTGGAGGCCCCCGCGCTGGACGCGCCGCCCGAGGACGAGGCCCAGGGCCACGCGCCGGATCCGGCTGCCGAGATCGACCCGGACGAAGCCGGGTCGCCTCAGCGAGCGCCGTTCCCGCGCGCCGAGCGCGCCGCGGCCGAGCACGCGGACCCCGAGCTGACCCCGCAGGGCAACCGGCGTACCGTCGGCGCCGTCACCGAGGCCGACGACGTCGAGTACAAGCTGCCGGCCCCGGGTCTCTTGAAGCGCTCCAAGAGCGCGGCCAGGGTGGACACCGCGGGTCAGGAGCGCACGGCCTCGGAGCTGGTCGAGGCGCTGGGCCACTTCGGCGTGGAGGCGCAGATCGTGGGAGCCGTGGCTGGACCGCACGTCACGCGCTACGAGCTGCGCCTGGCCCCCGGCACGAAGGTGGCCAAGGTCACCCAGCTCAAGGACGACCTGGCCTACGCGCTGGCCGCCACCGAGATCCGCATCCTGGCCCCGATCCCCGGGAAGCAGGCGGTGGGCGTGGAGGTGCCCAACGAGGACCGCCGCCTGGTGCACCTGGGCGACGTGTTCCAGGAGGCTCCGTCCGGCTGGTCGCCACTGACCGTCTGGCTCGGCAAGGACATCGCGGGCAAGGCGATCGGCACCGACCTGGCCAAGCAGCCGCACATCCTGGTGGCCGGCACCACCGGCTCGGGCAAGTCCGGCTGCGTCAACGCGATGCTGTCGTCGATCCTGCTGCGAGCCACCCCCAACCAGGTGCGGCTGGTGCTGGTCGACCCCAAGCAGGTCGAGCTGAACCACTACGAGACGATCCCGCACCTGCTCACGCCAGTGGTGACCAGCCCGCGCCTGGCCGCCAACGTGCTGGGCAACCTGCTCAAGGAGATGGAGCAGCGCTACGCGGTGATGAGCCAGGCGCGCGCCCGCAGCCTGGTCGAGCTCAACCGCCTGCGCGAGCGCGACGGCGAGCAGCCGCTGCCCTACATCCTCTGCGTGATCGACGAGCTGGCCGACCTGATGATGGTCGCGCCCGGCGAGGTCGAGGACGCGATCATCCGGCTGGCCCAGAAGTCGCGCGCCGTCGGGATCCACCTGCTGCTGGCCACGCAGCGCCCCAGCGCGGACATCATCACCGGCATGATCAAGGCCAACGTGCCGGCTCGGATCGCATTCGCGGTCTCCTCGCAGACCGACTCGCGCGTGATCCTGGACCAGAACGGCGCCGAGTCCCTGCTGGGCCAGGGCGACATGTTGTTCCGCCCGGCCTCCGAGTCGCGCCCCGCCCGCATCCAGGGCGCGTTCATCGGCGAGGACGAGATCGAGCGCCTGACCGACCACTGGCGCCGCCAGGGCGAGCCGGAGCTGAACGAGGAGCTGCTGGCGGCGGTCCCCTCCGAGGAGGAGAGCGGCCCCGACGACTTCGATCCCGACTCCGACGACCTGCTGCCCGACGCGATCGCCACCGTGGTGCAGCTGGGCAGCGCGTCCACCTCGATGCTCCAGCGCCGCCTGCGAGTGGGCTACACCCGCGCCGGCCGGCTGATCGACATGATGGAGCGCCGTGGCGTGATCTCCGGCTACGAGGGCTCCAAGGCGCGCCAGGTGCTCATCTCCGAGGGCGACCTGCCGCGCGTGTTGGCGGCCCTGGACGAGCCCGTGGGCGCCGGCGCGGCCGACCCCGCCTAGCTCAGCCTCAGACGCAGCCGAGGCGGGCGTCAGCGGTTCGCCAGAATAGGCGCCCATGCAGGCGATAGGCGAAAGGCTGCGCGAGGCCCGGATGCGGCAGGGCCTCGACATCTCCGAGGTCGAGGTCTCGACCAAGATCCGGGCCAAGTACCTGCGCGCGCTGGAGAACGACGACTTCTCCATGCTGCCCGGGAACGCCTACGTCAAGAGCTTCCTGCGCACCTACGCTGAGCAGCTCGGCCTGGACGCCCACCTGCTGGTGGAGGAGTACCGGGCGCAGCACGAGCCGCGCGGGCCGGACGAGTTCCAGGTGATGGCTCCGCCCGCCGGCCGGATCCCCGATCGGCGGGGAGGTGGCGGCGCGATGGGCCCGCCGATCGGGCCGGGCGGCGCGATCCTGCTCGGCGTGCTGGCCGTGCTCGTGATCTTCGCGGTCATCGGGCTGGCCAGCGGGGGCGGCGGCAAGAAGGCTCCGTCGCCCTCGAAGCAGGCCAGGAAGGCGCCGCCCAGGAAGCACAGGCACGCGGCCAAGAAGCCGGCCCCCGCTCCGACGCAGCAGTCGGTCAGGCTCAAGGTCGTGCCGACCGAGACCACCTACGTCTGCGTCGACAACGGCAGCGGCACGAAGGTCTTCGAGGGCACGATCTCCAAGCCCCAGAGCTTCCGCGGCAAGCGACTGCGCCTCAACCTGGGCCGCAGCTCGGCGGGCGTGTACGTGAACGGCAAGCGCGTCGCCTTCGCGCCCAGCGCCAACTCGGTGGGCCTGTCGTTCTCGAGCAGCGGGCGCACCACGCCGCTGCCCGTCGGCCAGAGGCCCTGCGCTTGAGTGCCCGGGCGGGCATCGTTGTAACCGGGACGGAGGTGCTGACGGGCCGTATCCAGGATCGCAACGGCCCCTGGCTGGCCGACCGCCTGCTGGAGCTGGGAGTGGACCTGGCCCACGTCACGATCTGCGGGGACCGGCCCGAGGACATGGAGGCGCAACTGCGCTTCATGGCCGAGCGGGGGATGGACCTGGTGGTGACCAGCGGCGGGCTGGGACCCACCGCGGACGACATGACGATGGAGGTGGTGGCGCGCTTCGCGGGGCGCGAGATGGTGCTCGACGAGCGGCTCGAGGCGCGCATCGCGGAGATCCTCAAGCCGCTGATGAGCCGCTGGCGCGACCTGGACCCCGACGCGATCCTCGCGTCCAACCGCAAGCAGGCCATGACGCCCGCCGGCGCGACGCCGCTCGACCCCGTGGGCACCGCCCCGGGCGCCGTTGTGGCCCCGGCCGACGGTGCCGGGCCCACCGTGGTGGTCCTGCCCGGACCCCCGCGCGAGCTGCACGAGATGTGGCCCGCGGCCGTGGCCACCGAGGCGTTCGCCGCGGCCGTTCGCGAGCGCACGGAGTACGAGCTGCACACGCTGCGCCTGTTCGGCATACCGGAGTCCGAGATCGCCGAGACCCTGCGCGCCGCCGAGGGCTCGATTCCCAACCTCGACGCCCTCGAGGTGACGACCTGCCTGCGGCGCGCCGAGCTGGAGGTCGTCATTCGCCACGAGCCGCGGGCGCGCGACACCTACCAGGCCCTGGAGGCCCTGATCGCGAAGCGTCACGAGCGCACGCTGTTCTCCACCGACGGGTCGCGGATCGACGACCAGGTGGCGGAGCTGCTCGCGGGCAGGCGCATCGGTCTGGCCGAGTCGTGCTCCGGCGGCCTGATGGCCGCTCGCCTGACCGAGCGGCCCGGCTCGTCGGCGTACGTGGCCGGGGGAGTGGTCTCCTACTCGAACGAGGCCAAGGTCGACCTGCTGGGCGTGGACGCGGCGCTGATCGAGCGTCACGGCGCCGTGTCGCCCGAGGTGGCCGACGCCATGGCCGACGGCGCCCTGGCCCGCTTCGACGCCGACACGGCGGTCGCGATCACCGGCGTGGCGGGCCCGGGCGGCGGGACGGAGGCCAAGCCGGTCGGCTACGTCTGCTGGTCGGCCAAGCGCTCCGACGGCTCCGTGCTCGCGCGCGACGTTCGCCTGCCCGGCGACCGCGCGGAGATCCGCGACCGCTCCACCACCGTGGCCATGCACCTGCTCCGCCGCCTGCTGCGTGGCGAGGAATTCCCCCTCTGAGGGGCGGCCGTCCGGCCGCCCGGGCTCGCCGCGCGCACGGTTGTTCCTGGCGCTCGAGCCGTGCGACCCCGATCGGGCCGCGCTGGCCGCCTGGCGCGACGAGCTGGTGTCAGGCCGCGACGACCTGCGCCCGACGGCGGCCGCCACGTTGCACCTGACGCTGGCGTTCCTGGGCTACCAGCCCGAGAAGGAGGCGTCCGCGATAGCCCGAGCGGCCTTCGAGCCGCTGGAGGGCCTGGAGGGGGCGCTGCTGGCACCCGCGGATGTGGTGGCCGTGCCGCGCCGCGGGCCGCGGCTGTTCGCGCTCGACCTGGCCGACGAGGGTGGCCGCGCGGCGAGGATCCAGGTCGCGGCCTCGCGTGCGCTGGCGGCCGCGGGCTTCTACCGCCCCGAGCGCCGCGACTGGTGGCCGCACGTCACGCTGGCCCGCGTCAAGCGCGGCCGGAGGGCCGAGCCGCTGGAGGCTGGAGCAGCGCCACCGGGTCCGCTGCGGGCCCCGGTCGTGACCCTCTACCGCTCGATCCTCCGCCCTCAGGGAGCCCTGTACGAGCCCATCGAGCGGATTCGGCTTTAGTACGGGTAACCCCACTGGACGCGCCACCCTGAGTGTGCGAGTGTTGACCGCACTGGCCTAGCAGGAACTCGCAGGAGGACAAGTGAAGACTCGCAACCTCGCCGCGCGCGCCGGCCGCTGGAGCGCACACCATCGCAAGATCGCCATCTTCGGGTGGCTCGCCTTCGTCGTGATCGCCGTCGCGCTCGGCGGAGCCGCGGGCACCAAGACCATCAAGGACGAGAACCAGGGCAACGGCGATTCGCGCACCGCCGCCCAGGTGATCGCCCGCAGCGGACTCAAGGACCGCGCCAGCGAGCAGATCCTGGTCCAGTCGCGCGGCGCCGTGCGGGTGCAGGACCCGGCGTTCCGGGCCGCGGTCGGCGACGTCACGGGCCGCCTCGGCCACAACGCCAACGTGGTCGAGCTCGCCTCCCCCTACAGCAAGGCGCACGCCGGCCAGATCTCGGGCGACGCCCGCTCCGCGCTCGTCCTGTTCCAGATCAAGGGCACCAAGAGCCAGGCGGAGAAGCGGGTCGTGCCGGTGCTGGGCGCGGTCGCCGCGGCGCAGAGGGCACATCCGCAGGTGCGGATCGAGCAGTTCGGCGACGCCAGCTCCAGCAAGGCGCTCAACAAGGCCTTCCAGGACGACTTCAAGAAGGCGGAGACGCTGTCGCTGCCCATCACCCTGCTGATCCTGCTCGTGGCGTTCGGCGCGCTGATGGCCGCGGGGCTCCCGCTGCTGCTCGGGATATCGGCCGTGGGCGCCGCCCTCGGCATCGTCGGGCTGGTCAGCCACATCTCGCCCGTCGACCAGGCCGTGTCGTCGGTCGTGCTGCTGGTCGGGCTCGCCGTCGGGGTCGACTACTCGCTGTTCTACATCAGGCGCGAGCGGGAGGAGCGCGCGGCCGGCCGCTCGGCGGAGGCTGCCCTCGAGGCCGCGGCGGCCACGTCGGGCCGGGCGGTGCTCGTCTCCGGCTTCACGGTCATGGTCGCCATGGCCGGCATGTACCTCACCGGCAACTCCACGTTCGGCTCGTTCGGCACCGGCACGATCCTCGTCGTGGCCATCTCGATGCTCGGCTCGATCACCGTGCTGCCAGCGCTGCTCTCCAAGCTGGGCGACCGGATCGACAAGGGACGCATCCCCGGCCTGTCGCGCCTGCGTGCGCGCAGCGGCGGCCGCGGCTGGGCGTTCGTGCTCGACCGCGTGCTCAGGCATCCGGTCATCTCGGTCCTCCTGGCCGGCGGCCTCCTGGTGATGCTGTGCATCCCGGCCTTCGGCCTCCGGACCGTGAACACCGGTATCCAGGGCCTGCCGCCGCAGCTGGCGGTCACCAAGACGCTCAAGCGCATCCAGGCCGCCTTCCCCGGCGGGCCGCTGCCCGCCCTGGTCGTGGTCCAGGCCAAGGACGTCACCTCGCCCGCGGTCACCGACGGCATCAAGCAGATCGAGCTCGGGGCACTGGGCACCGGGCTGATGCGCGAGCCGGTCGAGGTGCGCGTCAACCCCGCGCACACCACCGCCGTGGTCAGCGTGCCGCTGGCGGGCTCGGGCACCGACGCCACGTCCAACCGGGCGCTCAAGAGCCTCCGGAACACGGTCATCCCGCAGACGATCCAGAAGGTCCCCGGCACGACCACCCACGTGGGCGGCCTCACCGCGGGCTCGCTCGACTTCAACAACCAGATGAAGTCCCGCGCGCCGTGGGTGTTCGCGTTCGTGCTCGGGCTGGCGTTTGTGCTGCTGCTGGTCACGTTCCGCTCGATCGTGATCCCCCTCAAGGCGATCCTGCTCAACCTGCTGTCGGTCGGGGCCGCCTACGGCGTGCTCGTCTGGGTCTTCCAGGACGGGCACCTCCAGTCCGCGCTCGGCTACAAGTCGATCGGGGGCATCACCTCGTGGCTGCCGCTGTTCCTGTTCGTGATCCTGTTCGGGCTGTCGATGGACTACCACGTGCTGATCCTCAGCCGCGTGCGGGAGGCGTTCGACAGCGGCATGAAGACCGAGGACGCGGTGTCACACGGCATCAAGGCCACGGCGGGTGTCGTGACCAGCGCGGCCGTGGTGATGGTCGCCGTGTTCGCGGTCTTCGCCACGCTCAGCGGGCTCGACTTCAAGATGATGGGAGTCGGCCTTGCCTCGGCCGTGCTGATCGACGCGACGATCGTGCGCGCGGTGCTGCTGCCCGCCACGATGAAGCTGCTCGGCGACTGGAACTGGTACCTGCCGAAGTGGCTCGACTGGCTCCCGCACGTCGCGCACGAGCCGTCGATCGAGGGTGCCGCTCGGCCCGAGCCGGAGCCTCAGCCGGCCCCGGGCCCCGGCGTGCTCACGATCGGCACGATCGAGGAGTCGGGCAGGGTTCGCCTGCGGCTCGAGGGCGAGCTCGACATGATCACCGCCGGCTGGCTGGCCAAGCGCGTGCGCGAGGTCGAGGCGGAGCGGCCGCCGGTGCTCGTCATCGACCTGCGCGGTCTCAGGTTCATGGACTCGTCGGGGCTGCGCGAGCTGTTCGCGGCACAGCGCCGGGCCAACGAGGACGGTCGCCGGCTGGTGCTCGTCAAGGGCTCCGCGCCGATCGACAGGGTCCTCGAGATGGTTCGCGCGGACTCGATGGTCGAGACCGTCACCGACCCGGGCGACATCGGGTAGTCCAGCTCCAACTAGGTGGGCAGGGACGCCCAGATCGTCACCCGGGTGATCACCACATAGGCGACCAGCGCCAGCGACGCGAGTCGCAGGCGCCGGTCGCCTCCGATCGCGGCCAGCGGCAGGAGCCAGGTGACGTACCACGGCAACAGCCACGCGGTGGTCACCAACAGGGCGAACATCGTCCAGCCGGCGGCCGCGATCCAGTCGGCGCCGCGCCAGGCCGCGCGCAGCGCCAGCAAGAGGGTGGCTATGAGCGCCGCTTGGGCCACCAGCCGGATGCCGGCGGTTATCCCGCCCAGGCCCAGCCCCACGCCCACCTGGTTGGGCACGGAGTAGATCGCCACCTGGTTCTGCTGCTCGCGGATCGCGTTGACGAAGCCGTCGGCGTGCGACCCGAACACCGCGATCGACACCACGGCGAACGCCGCGAGGGCGATCGCCGCGCCCGTCACCAGCGCCCGCCTGCGCGCGCCCGGCCGGACGGCGGCGAACAGGAACGGCATCGCAAGCGGGATCTTGAAGGCGGCGGCCAGCATCAGCAGGCCGCCGCTGACGCGCTCCCGTCCCACGATCACCAGGTATATGGCGGCCATCGCGGGCACGACGGCGAGGAAGTCGTTGTGGTCCCCGGCGACTCCGAACAGCAGCAGTACCGGATTGAGACCGACGAACAGCGCGGCCTTCAGCGGGTCGCGGCCCAGCGCCGACGCGCAGCGCCACACGAGCCACACGGCGGCCAGGCTGCCGACGGCGGCCAGCACCTTGTAGCTCCACAGGCCGCCCGCAACGCCAAGCGGGACCAGCGCGTAGCTGACCAGAGTGAACACCGGGCTGTAGGGCGACGGCAGGTCGGAGTGCCAGCGGCGGTAGAGATGCACGGGGTCGGGCGGCACCGGGGTCGCGCCGGACGAGTAGGGGTCGATCCCGTGCAGGGTCCCGAGTCGAGCCAGGTCGACGTAGCCGAACACATCGCTCGACAGGAGCGGCGGCCCGAGCATGAAGAGCACGTGCAGCCCGACGATCACGACGATGCCCGTCCGGGCGCTCACGGCATCCGCGCAGACGAGCACGATCGCGTAGCAGGCGCACATCGCCACCACGAGCCACGCCACGCCGCTCGAGTCGATCGCCAGGCCGAACTCCGACAGCGGCCCCCGCAGCCAGCCCGGATAGGCCCTGGTGGCGGAGGGCACCAGCGTGTGCAGGCCGTTCTCGGCGGCGGCGACGATCGCGCCCGAGCAGGCGGCCAGGCCGCCCAGGCCGGCGAAAGCGGCCAGCTCGCGGGCCCGGCGCGAGCTCCAGAGCGGGACCGCGGCTGCCTCCATGGCGGGCGAGGCTAGATGATCCACCCAGCGGGGATTGACAGCCGGGGGGCGGTGGGCGAGGGTGGGCCGCGGCGAGGCGCGCTACCGACAGGAGGGCCCGATGGCCTTGATCGACTACGAGCGGTACCAGAAGGCCTCAGGGGGGCGAAAGCCGTCCGGACCCGCCTCTAGCTTCTGACGACCAAGAAGCAGAGGAGCTGGAATGGACAAGGAACAGGAAAAGGCCGCCAAGGCGCGCGATGCCGCGCTGTCGGGCGCGCTCGGCCAGATCGAGCGCACGTTCGGCAAGGGATCGATCATGCGGATGGGCGACGAGGAAGCCGCCCTCAACGTCGACGCCATCCCCACCGGAGCGCTGTCGCTCGACCTCGCCCTCGGCGTGGGCGGGTTCCCGCGCGGGCGGATCGTCGAGATCTTCGGCCCGGAGTCCTCGGGCAAGACCACGCTCATCTACCACCTCCTGGCGGAGGCCCAGAAGACCGGCGGCATCTGCGCGTTCATCGACGCCGAGCACGCCATGGACCCGGCCTACGCCAAGCGCATCGGCGTCGACGTCGACGAGATGCTGGTCTCCCAGCCCGACCACGGCGAGCAGGCGCTGGAGATCGCCGACCTGCTGATCCGCTCCGGCGCGATCGACGTCGTGGCCATCGACTCTGTGGCCGCCCTCACTCCCAAGGCCGAGCTCGAGGGCGCCATGGGCGACCAGACCGTCGGCCTTCAGGCGCGCATGATGAGCCAGGCCATGCGCAAGCTGGCCGGCAACCTCAACCGCACCGACACGCTGTGCGTGTTCACCAACCAGATCCGCGAGAAGGTCGGTGTCATGTTCGGCTCGCCCGAGACGCAGCCGGGCGGTCGCGCACTCAAGTTCTACTCGTCGCAGCGGCTCGACATCCGCCGCATCGAGACGCTCAAGGAGGGCGTCGAGGCGGTCGGCAACCGGGTCCGGGTCAAGGTCGTCAAGAACAAGGTCGCCGCCCCGTTCCGCCAGGCCGAGTTCGACATCGAGTACGGCCAGGGCATCTCGTCCGAGGGCTGCATCCTCGACCTGGCCCTGGAGCACAACCTCGTGTCCAAGTCCGGCTCGTTCTTCTCCTACGGCGAGGAGCGGATCGGCCAGGGACGCAATAACGTCAAGGCCTACCTGCGCGAGAACCCGGCCATGGCCAAGGAGCTCGAGGACAAGATCTACGGGGCGCTGGGCATCGATCGTTCCAAGGCGTCGATCGTTCCCGTGGCGGCTGTCGAGGACGGCGCGGCGGCGGCGGAGATCGCCGAGGTGCCGCCCACCGAAGCGGCGGCGTAGCTCGGGGCCC
>JAXDIC010000130.1:0-11068 GCA_034664185.1 Thermoleophilaceae bacterium | reverse complement strand
CGCGCGTCGACCTGCACGCGGTTGGCCCCGTCGCGGCCGCGCAGGTAGCGGTCGTACGAGTACTCGATGCCGGACTGGCCGACGCGGTCGCCCTGCCTGACGCCGCGGTAGCGCTTCTGCTTGAGCTCCGGCGCCGTGACCTCGCCCACGGTGCCGAACAGGTGCGCCCCAACCTCGTGGTACGGGTACTTGCGCAGCGCCACCTGCTCGACGTCCACCCCCGGGTAGCGGCGGTCCCGGTTCTCCAGCACGTAGCTGTAGGT
Organism: Thermoleophilaceae bacterium; assembly: GCA_034664185.1. Taxonomy (GTDB): domain Bacteria; phylum Actinomycetota; class Thermoleophilia; order Solirubrobacterales; family Thermoleophilaceae; genus AC-37. The sequence goes on along the minus strand of JAXDIC010000130.1, from coordinate 10,805 downwards.
GGCCAGTGGCACGTCCTGCTTGACGATCGCGGGCGAGAACGGCTGTGCCAGCAGCTGCTTCTCGACGGCACGCCGGATGTCCGCGGGCTTCATGTTCAACAGCGACCCGAGGCGCCGGTAGAGGCCGGCCCGCGCGTGGGGGTTGGTCGGCACCTTGTCCGGCTGGAGCGTGACCGCGAAGCCGGAGCGATTGTCCACCAGGACGCGCCCGTTGCGGTCGACGATCTTGCCGCGCGGCGCCTGCACCGTGATCTCGCGCACGCGGTTGTTGTTGGCCTCCGCCCGGTAGCGGTCGCCCGAGAGCACCTGGAGGTACCAGAGGCGGAAGAACACGACGCCGAAGAGCACCAGCGCCACTCCGCCGATGATCGCCACGCGCAGGGCCAGCTGCGGCGTAATCGGTGGGCGCGTTTCGCGGTCCAGATACACGTTCTACCGGGCTTCGGGGCGCATGCTAGACCTCGAGCCCGCGCAGTCCGATCGGGCCCGTCGGCAGCGGCTCGGCGCGCCGGCGCCGGCCGCCCGGCTGGGTGAGCAGCACCGGCCGCAGCAGGCGCCGGATGCCGCCGAAGACGGGCACCGCGAGGATGGCGTTGAGGATGGTCGTGACGATGGCGTCGCGGACCACCAGCGCGCTGACCGAGGTCTCGATCTGGAGCATGAAGTTGACGGCCGCGAACGCGATCAGGTAGCCGGCGCTGGCCGCGGCGCCCACCGGGATCGCGATCAGTCCGTGAGCGGGGTCGCGCAGCTCGCCATAGCGCCCAACGCCGTACCCGACCGCGGTCAGGACCAGCGACGAGGAGCCCACGTTCTGGCCCAGCGCCAGGTCCAGCAGGAGCCCGACGCAGAACCCCGTCACCGCGCCGGGCACGCTGCCGGCGAACAGCGCGACGGCCGCCACGATCAGCGGGGTCACGTCGGGGGCCGCCCCCAGCACGCGGATCTCGGCCAGGCCGGAGATCTGGATGACCACGCCGAGCAGCACCAGCAGCCCGGCCCTGATGGCGGTTCCCGCCGAGAGGGTCATGGGCCGCCCACCAGGCTGGCCTGCTGGGTGCCGGCGGGGCGCGCGGTGAGCACCTGCACGTAGTCGACCCTGCGGAAGTCCACGTACGGCTGGATGTGCACGCGCTGGTAGGTCTCGGTCTCGTTGGGGTTGACCGCCCTCACCGTGCCGATCGGGATCCCGCGCGGGTAGAGCGACTCGAGCCGGCCCGACCTGAACCCGGACGTGACCACCACCTGGCCCTTCGTGATCTGGCGACCCTTCTGGATGTAGTCCAGCTGGAGGTCGTTGGGGTTGCCCACCGCGGGGCGCACGCTGCCGTTGGAGCCGTCGGGCATGATCTGGGCCGACACGACGCTCGACCCGTCGGTGAGCAGCGTCACGGTGGCCGTGCCGGACGTGACGTCGGTGACCTTGCCAAGCAGGCCGTCGCCGGTGATCACCGGCTGGTCGACCCGCAGGCCGTCGCCGCTGCCCTTGTCGACCTCGATCGTGGAGTACCAGTCGGTGGGCGAGCGGGCGATCACGCGGGCGGTGACCGGGTTGGTTCCCTGCGGGAAGCCGGGACGGCGCGAGAGCCCCACCATCGCCCGCAGCTGCTCGTTCTCGCGGACCGCGGTCTGCGCAGCGGCCAGCTTGGTGCGCGCGTCCGCCAGCTGCTTCTTCAGCTTCTTGTTCTCGCCCTTGGCGCCAAACGCGTCGCCCACGAAGTTGAACAGGTCGCGGAACGGCTTGGCGGCGGTGCTGGCTCCCTTCTCGATCGGGGACAGCACCGCCTGCGCTCCGCGCTGGAGGCCGTGCAGGGCGCCTCCGCCCGACTCGCCGAAGTAGGCGGTCAGGAGGATCAGCGAGAGGCCGAGCAGCACGGCGAGGACGGCCCGCCGTCTGCGGATGACCTTCCTGTCATGCACCCGTCAAGTCCCCCCTCGCGCATGCCCTGATGGAGCGCGGTTCGGACATGGTCAGTACCTGCGGCGACTTCGAGAGCTGTTGCGGTTGGACCGGTGGATCGCCTCGAACTCCTCGAGCGACCGGCCCGAGCCGACCGCCACGCACGTCAGCGGCGACTCCGCCAGGTGCGCGGGCATCTGCGTCTCGTCGCGCAGCCGCTCGTCCAGGCCCTGGAGGAGCGACCCGCCGCCGGCCATCATGATCCCCCGATCCATGATGTCGGCCGCGAGCTCGGGAGGCGTGCGGTCCAGCGTCTCCTTGACGGCGTCGACGATCGCCTGGATTGGCTCCTCGAGCGCGTGCCGCACCTCTTCGCTGGTGAGCACGACGGTCTTGGGCAGCCCGGAAACCAGGTCGCGGCCGCGGATCTCCGCCTGGACCTCCTCGCCCAGCGGGAACGCCGAGCCGATCTCAAGCTTGACCTCCTCGGCTGTCTGCTGGCCGATCATGAGCTTGTACTCGCGCTTGACGTAGTTGATTATCGCCTCGTCGAGCTCGTCGCCGCCGATGCGGATCGACTGCGAGACGACGATGCCCCCGAGCGAGATCACGGCCACCTCGCTGGTGCCGCCGCCGATGTCCACAACCATGTTGCCGGTCGGCTCTCCCACCGGGAGCCCGGCGCCGATGGCCGCCGCCATGGGCTCCTCGATCAGGTAGGCCTGGCGCGCGCCGGCCGACAGGCACGCCTCCTCCACCGCGCGCTTCTCGACCCCGGTCACGCCCGACGGGACGCAGACGACCACGCGCGGGTGCGCCCAGCGGTTCTGGTGGACCTTCTGAATGAAGTGGCGGAGCATCTGCTCGGTGACGTCGAAGTCGGCGATCACGCCGTCCTTGAGGGGGCGGATGGCCTGGATCGTGCCCGGCGTGCGGCCCAGCATGCGCTTGGCCTCGATGCCCACGGCGTGTACCTCCCCGCCGCGCGAGTCGATCGCCACCACGGAGGGCTCGGACAGCACGATGCCGCGCCCGCGCACGTAGACGAGCGTGTTGGCCGTGCCGAGATCGACCGCCATGTCGCGGCCGCCGAAGCCGGTTACGTAAGAGAAGAAGCCCATCGCGCGAAGAGATGGAGGCGGGCCGCGGAAGCGGCATCCCCCGAAATCGAGCCGGCCTGCGAGTCGATACGCCCGGGCGCCGGCCCAGAGCGGAGAGTGTAACGAACCGTTTTTGGCTCTCGGGCAGGCGGATGGCGCGTTGCAGAGCTCACGAACGCCCTGTTCAGGTCGCCGTCGGCCGCGCCGTGCGCGCCAGATCCGGGGCCAGGCGCAGGAGCTCCGCCACGGGCAGGCCGACCACGTTCCAGAAGTCGCCGTCGATGGCCTCGACCAGCGCGGCGCCGCGGCCCTGGATGGCGTAGGCGCCCGCCCGCTCGCGCCACTCCCGGCTCTCGAGGTACCAGAGCAGGTCCTTCTCCTCCAGGCGCCGGAAGCGCACCCTGGTGCGGGCGCTGGAGCTGCGCTCGGCGCCGTTCGCCAGGAGCGCGATCCCGCTCCACACCTCGTGCGTCCGGCCCGACAGGCGTCGCAGGTAGGTCTCGGCCTCCCCACCGTCGGCCGGCTTGCCCAGCACCTGACCGTCCAGGACCACGGTGGTGTCCGCGCCCAGCACCCGCTCGCCTTCGACCGCGCGTGCCTTGCGCAGCGCGTTCTCGACCACCAGCGCCCGCGGCTCGCCGCGCGTCTCCTCCTCGACGTCCGCTGGGGACACGCGGAACTCGACCCCCAGCTGCTCCAGGATGGCCCGCCGCTGGGGCGAGCGCGAGGCGAGCACCAGCGGCTCGGGCATCGTGGGCCGCCTTCAGGCCAGCTCGGGGAAGAACAGGCCGATCTCCCGCGCCGCCGACTCGGGCGAGTCGGAGCCGTGCACGAGGTTGGTCTGCACCTCGAGCCCGAACTGGCCGCGGATCGAGCCCGGCTCCGCCTCGAGCGGGTTGGTGGCCCCGATCGTCTGGCGGGCGGCGACCACCGCCTCGTGGCCCTCCAGGACCATCGCCACCAGCGGACCGCCGGTGATGAACGAGACCAGCTCGCCGAAGAAGGGCTTTTCGCGGTGCTCGTCGTAGTGGCGCTCGGCCAGGTCGCGCTCCACGCTCATGTGCTTGAGGCCGACGATCGTCAGGCCCCTGCGCTCGAACCGCGCCACGATCTCACCCGTCAGGCCGCGCGCGAAGGCGTCCGGCTTGACCAGGATCAGCGTTCGGTCGCTCACGCCGGGTCGGCGCTGGGCGCGGGCTGCTCCGCGGTGGAGCCGTCGGCGTCGGAGCGCTCGGAGGACGTCTCGCCGGCCGGCTTGGCGCGCTCGGCGGCGGGCGTGCCGGCCGCCGGGGCGGCCCGGCGCCCGGGACGGCGGCGCGGCGCGGGCGCTCCGCCGTAGTCCGGCACCTCGGCCTCGCAGTACGGGCAGATCTTCCAGCGCGGATCGAGCGGACGCCCGCAGGTGGTGCACGGCTCCTTGAGCTTGCGCATGCAGCTCGGGCAGCGCAGGAACGTCTTCTCGATCTCGAACCCGCAGTGCTGGCACGACAGGCTCTCCACCTGCGCGAGGCGGGCCTCGGCGGCGGCGATCTCGACCTCGCGCTCGTGGACATCGTCGAGGTACTCGGGCGGGCGCACGATCGCGTAGACGATGGCGCCCACGAACGGGAAGAACAGCGATGCCGCGGCGGCGCAGGCCACCAACATCGCGTCGTCGATCCGGCGGCGGGCGTCGGCGTAGGTCCAGAACGCAAGCGCCAGCCAGAGCGCCACCAGGACGAGAATCAGCAGCTGCACCGCGAGGTTTAGCCCCCCGTGCAAGCCGAAGATGGCGAGCGCGCGCATGAGCGTGCGGAGTGTAGCCGCGCGGCAGGCGGTCCCGGCCCCCTTCAGGGCCCCGGGTCAGAGCAGGATCCGCCCCAGCCCGTAGCCGATCCCGAAGAACACGAGGATCACCGCCGCCACCACCACGGCCACCACGCCGACCATCACGACGATGCTCGGGCCGTCCTCGTTGCCCATCAGCCGACCCCCGTCACAGCGCCGACACCCGCTCGGCCGGCTGCTCTCGGACAAGCTCGGCGATCAGGTAGATCGAGCCGGTGGCCAGCACGGCTCCCGCCGGTCCGGCCAGCTGGCGGGCGCGCTCGACGGCGACGTGGGGATCGGCGACGGTCTTCGCCGGCGGACCTGCCAGGTGCTCGCTGAGCGACAGCAGCGTGGCTGGCGACAGCGAGCGCGGGTGCGGGCTGCGGGTGAACACGACCCTGTCGCAAGCCGGTATGAGCGCGCTCAGCATGCCGGCGGCGTCCTTGTCGTCCAGCACGCCCACGACGGCGACCAGGGGGCGCCGGCCACCGATCACCTCCGGTAGGGCCTCGGCCAGGGCGCTCGCGCCCGCCGGGTTGTGGGCCCCGTCGTACAGGGTCAGGGGGTCGTGGCCCACGACCTGGAGTCGACCCGGCACCTCCACCTCGTCGGCGGCAAGCCTGACCGCGGCCGCGTCCAGCTTGCCGAGAAAGGCCCCCGCGGCCGTGCGGGCCAGAGCGAAGTTGCGTCGCTGGAAGCTGCCCAGCGCGCGCACCGGCACCTCGGCCTCGGCGGGTGCGCGCACGAGGCGCGCGTGACGCTCCGCCACCACTCGCGCGGCGACCGACTCCGCCTCGGCGTCCAGCTCGCCCACCACCAGGCAGCCGTGGTCCGGGACCACCGCCAGCTTCTCGTCCGCGATGTCGGCGATCGTCGGCCCCAGCCAGCGCGTGTGCTCCAGGCCCACTCCCGTCAGCACCTGCACGCGCGACGGGATCACGTTGGTCGCGTCGTAGCGGCCGCCCAGCCCCGCCTCGATCACGGCCACCTCCACCCCGCGCCGCGCCAGCTCGCTGTACGCCGCGGCGGTCAGGGCCTCGAACTGGGTAACGCGGTCACCCTCGTGAAGCGTGCGGTCGACCAGCCGCGCCGCGCGCGCGACGCGCTCCACCGCGGCGCCGAACTCCGCTCCGCCGAGCGGGCGCTCGCCAACCTCGATGCGCTCCGCGAACGAGCGCAGGTGCGGGGAGGTGTAGGTGCCCGTGCGCAACCCGTGCCGCTCGAGGATGGCCGCGATCATCCGCGTGGTGGACGACTTGCCGTTCGAGCCGACCACGTGGATGCTGGCGAAGCTCCGCTGCGGCATGCCCAGCACGGTCATCAGCTTGTGCATGCGGTCCAGGCCGAAGCGCATGCCGAACAGCTCGAGGTCGAGCAGGTAGGCCTCGGCGTCGCTCAGGTTCACGGGCGGGAGTGTATGGACGCCAGGCCTGCGCCCGGACGGTGTCAGTCCGGGTTGCTTGCCGGCAGTGCGGCGCCCAGACGCGAGCCGCCGGGCCGGCGAACAGGCGCCGCGGCCTCCCGCGCCGGGGCCTCGGCGCGCCTGAAGTACGCGAGCACGCCGAGCACGACCCCGAGGAGCAGCGGCAGCGCCCACGCCACACCGAGCCCGAGCTGCGCCACGACCGGCCCCGGGCACACGTCCGAAACGGCCCAGCCGACGCCGAAGACGGCCGCGCCGACCACGTGCCGGCGTTCGGGCCGCGCCGTGGTCCACGCAACCGGCGCGCCCGTCAGCAGCGCCCGCGCGTCGTAGCGCCGCAAGAGCCGGATGCCCACGAACCCAACCGTCACGGCGACGGCGAACATCACCCACATGTAGAGGTCCTCGAGCAGGAGCATCTGGCGGATGCGATCCGGCGACACGAACTGCCCCCACGAGATCAGGAAGCCGAAGCCGGCCCCGAGGAGGACGCTGGCCGCGCGCACGCGCGTCATGTGACCGCCTTGATGACGAAGCTGGCTGCGATCGCCGTGGCCATGAACGTGCCCGTAGCGACGAGGCTGGCCGGCGAGCCCGCGGAGCAGCCGCCAAGCCCGTTGCCGGACGTGCAGCCACCGGCCGCCTTTGAGCCGTAGCCGATCAGCCCCCCCGCGACGACCAGCACCGCGCCCACGACGACATCGCTGCCGATGTTGCGCGTCAGCCAGCCGTAGCCGTGCTGGACCGACGAGCCGCCGGCAAGCAGTCGAAACGCGAGTCCGCCGCCGAGCACGCCAACGACGAACCACGCCTTCCAGCCGAGCGCAGGCCGGCGCGCGCTCGCGCGCTCGACGAAGTCGGAGATGCCGCCGATCACGCCGACGCGCTCGTTGATCAGCGCGTAGGCCGCCACCACGACAAGGCCAAGCAGCACTCCGACGAGTGGTGCGGGCGGGCGCTGGAGCAGCGAGTCGATCACGACAACGACGATACGAAATCCACGAACTTGCGCGTGTCGCGCAGCGGGGCCCCGTGGCCGAAGCAGACCAGCGCAGGCTCGAGAGCGGCGAGCCTGCGTGCCGAGTCGCGATTGCGGGCCGGGTCGGGCGTGAAGAAGTCGGGCGGCTGGTGGAGCCCCGGCACGCCAGTGAGCACGTTCATGTTGTTCAGCACGTCGCCGAGTACCAGCGTCCGATCGGACTCGCGCCAGTAGGCAACGTGCCCGAGCGAGTGGCCGGGCGTGTGCAGCACCGTGAAGCCGGCCACCTCGTCGCCCTCGCGCAGCGGGCGGTCGACCGGATGGCCCGGGCCCGCGAACGCGCGGTGGCTGATCCGGTTCATGAAGTGGTCGGGCTGGTAGGCCTTCATGTCGCCGCTCTCCGCGGCGGGCACGTCGTGCTCGCCCACCCAGTACGGGATCCCCAGCTTGGTGCAGATCTCGCTGCTGGCCCCCTGGTGGTCCGCGTGGGCGTGGGTGAGCGCGTGCGCGGTCACCGTATGGCCCTCGACCTGGCGCAGGATCCGCCTGCCGGCGTGGCGCGACGCGGCGTCCACGATCACGTCGCCCATCAAGAACACGTTGATCGCGTTGGGCGGGAACCCTCTGAGTTGGTACAGGTCGTCGGCGAGCCGCTTCACACTGGACGGGACCCTAGACGACAGACTTTGACGACGGCCGCCGTGTGGTGGAGACTGCGCGGATGCGCACCGCGAAGCGAGCGCTGGTCCTCGCCGGGCTCGCGCTCGGCGGCGCCTCGCTGTGGTGGCGCCGCAACCCGTCGGCCATGCCGTACTGGCAGCGCTGGTTCGTCGAGCTGCCCCACCCGGGTATCACGCGCGCGCGCCTGATCGAGATCCTCGAGCCGCAGCCGCGCGAGCGCATCCTGGAGGTCGGCCCCGGCACCGGGTACTACTCGCTGACGGTGGCCGAGCAGCTGGAGCGAGGACGGTTGGAGGTGTACGACCTCCAGCAGGAGATGGTCGACCACGTGCGCGTGCGCGCGAAGGAGCGCGGGCTGTCCAACGTCACCGCATGGACCGGCGACGCGCAGGAGATGCTGTTCGAGGACGACCGCTTCGACGGCGCGTATCTGACGGTCATGCTCGGCGAGATCCCGGACCAGGACGCCGCGCTGCGCGAGCTGCGCAGGGTGGTCAAGCCGGGCGGCCGCGTGGTGGTCGGCGAGATCGCGGCCGACCCGCACATGGTCACGTTCGGGTCGCTTCGTGAGCGGGCCCAGCAGGCGGGCCTTGAGTACGAGCGCCGCCTGGGCGGCGCGCTTGCCTACTTCGCGCGCTTCCGGGTGCCCGAAGCCGCCGGCTGAGCCTCGCTCATCGCGACGGGCTCGACGGGCCGCAGGCCCTGGGACTCGACGGCCGACAGCGCCTCCGCGATCGGCCGGGGGCGGCCCACCTTGTGGCCCTGCGCGTAGCCCACGCCCAGCTCGCGGAGGAGCCGGAGGGTGTCGTCGTCCGAGGCGAACACGGCGATCGTCTCGGCGCCCGTTCCACGAGCCACGTCGACCAGGGCCTTGACCACCAGCTGGGCGGTCCGGCTCTCCGACAGGGTCACGATCAGGTCGCCGTCCAGCTTCAGGTAGTCGACGGGCATGTCCTTCAAGAAGCGGAACGAGCCGAAGCTGGTGCCGAAGTCGTCGAGGGCGAAGCCGCAGCCGATCGCGCGCAGGTGCTTGGCCAGCGAGCGTGCGCCCTCCTGGTCGGCGATCGCCACCTGCTCCGTTATCTCCAGCACCAGCCGGTCAGGGTCGATGCCGGTGGTGGCCAGCTCGCGCTCGATGATCGGCACCAACGACGAGTCGTGCAGCGACTCGCTCGACAGGTTGACCTCGAGGCACACGTCGCGGCCCACCTGCGCCTGCTCCCCGATCGTGCGGATCGCGCGGCGCACCACCCACTGGTCGATCCCACGCAGCAGGCCGGCGCGCCGCGCGGTGCCCAGGAACGCCTGGGGCATGATCAGCTCGCCGTCGCCGCCGACCATCCGCAGCAGCAGCTCGTGCTGGGCAATCAGGTCGGAGCGCAGGTCCAGCACGGGTTGGCAGTGCAGCGTGAAGCGGTCCTCGCGGAGCGCCTTCTTGATGTGCTCGGGGCTGATGCTGGGGTCGGAGTGCTCGGCCACGCGGCGCGCGCGCCCCCCGACGCCGTTGGCGCGCACGTCCTCCAGCTCGTCGCGCAGCCGCTCGGCCTCGCGCTCGGCCTCGCGCACCTTCATCCGCAGCTCGTGGTTCTCGTCGCGCATCCGCTCGAGCTCGTGGGCGCCGCCCTGGAACAGCGGCTCGCCGGCGGGCGACTCGCCCCCCTCCCCGTCGCCGGCATCGATGCCCTCGGCCGGCGAGCCGTCGAACACGATCAGCGCGCCCGCCGGCTGCCAGCGCTGCTCGATCCGCCCGCCCCCGGGCTGCCAGCCGTCGTCGCCGAGGGGGTCGGGCAGGTCGCCTCCGTCGAGCGCCGTGACCAGCAGGCGGAGCACCTCGGCGTGCCGCTTCTTCATCCGCGTCAGCTCAACCGGGTTGCCGCGGTGGGTCATGATGTCCTTGAGGACCTTGTTGAGCGAATAGCCGTCGCCCACCCGGATCGGGATGGCGGCCACGTCGGTGCGGATCCGCCCGCCGTCGCGGCGCTGGGTCTCTATCTCCAGCGAGCGGCCCGCCGGGCCGTCCTGCTTCTCGCCGACGAGCAGCGGGGTGAGCTCCGTGCGCAGCTCCTCGCCGGTCTCGCGGGAGGCCACGAAGTCGAAGAAGTCCTCGCCTGCCAGCTCCATGACCGTCCAGCCGAAGCGCGCCTCCGCCGCGGCGTGCCACGACGCCACCTTGCCCTCCTCGTCGAGCGAGAAGTACTCGCCCCTGAGGAAGCGCTCGATGACCACCGTGTAGGCGTCGAGCTGCTCCCTGGTCACGCCGAGGGCGACCTCGGCCAGGTCAGCAGGCTCGCTGCCGTTCGGACTGGGGTTGTCGCCGCCGTCTCGCACGCCTATTCGATCCTCGACATCGCCGCGCGTGACGCGACAATGCGCGCGGCCGCTCAAATACCCGTCCACCGGGACGCGTGCAACGGATCTTGCGCCTCAGGCGGCTGGAATCGAGGCTACGCGGACTCTTCCGCCAGCTCCTCCGCCGGCGGATCGTCCTTGGCTGCCTCGGTCACGAGGGTGGGCTTGAGGCCCTTCTCGATCGTCTCCTTCGTGACCACGCACTTCTTCACGTCGCGACGCGAGGGCAGCTCGAACTGCACCTCGAGCAGCGTGTCCTCCAGTATCGAGCGCAGCCCGCGCGCACCGGTCTCGCGCTCCAGGGCGCGGTCGGCGATCGAGTTGAGCGACTCGTCGGCGAACACCAGCTCGATGCCGTCGAACTCGAAGAAGCGCTGGAACTGCTTGACCAGGGCGTTGCGCGGCTCGGTGAGGATCGAGACGAGGTCCTCCAGCGAGAGCTGATGGATGACCGAGATGACGGGCAGTCGGCCGATGAACTCGGGGATGAGCCCGTACTCGACGAGGTCCTCGGGCAGGACCTGCTCGAACAGCTCGCCGGTGTCCTTGTTGGTCTTCGACCGG
>JAXDIC010000106.1:0-5020 GCA_034664185.1 Thermoleophilaceae bacterium | reverse complement strand
ACACCGTCGCGCGCGTGCGGGCGGCCACGGCGGTCCCGGTCGCCGTGGGATTCGGCGTCTCCACCCCCCAGCAGGCGGCGGGCGTGGCCGAGGTGGCCGACGGCGTGATCGTGGGCAGCCGCCTGGTACGCGCGGCGGGCGACGGCGGGGCTGCGACCGTCGAGCGGGCGGTGATGGAGCTGGCCGCAGCGCTGGCCGCGCCCTGAGCGCCGCTTGCGGTTGCCCCAGCGCGGGGGTAGCTTGGACGGGTGCGCCCTCCACGCACATGGACGGCGCACGTGCGCTGGCCCCTAGGCGCGATGGCCGTCTCGGTCATGGCCGCGGGCGCGGCGGGCGCTTTCGCGGGTCAGCCGCACGCACTACCCGACCTGATCGTCAAGCGCGTCAGGGTGTCGCCGTCGTCGGCCGTGGTGGGCGATCGGCTGGCGATCCACGCCCGCGTGAGCAACGTGGGCGCGTGGAGGGCCGGCCGCTCGACGGTCGGGTACTACCTGGCGCCGCCCGGCGCGGGCGCCCGGCCGAAGGTCCGTCTGGGCGGCGGCCCGCGTGGTCGCCTCGAGCGCGGCGGCTCGTCCGGGGGCGGCCTGTCGCTCGCCGTCCCCGCCACGGCGGCGGGCGCCAGTTGGCGGGTGGTGGCGTGCGCCGACGACCTCCATCGCGTGCGCGAGCGCCGTGAGCGCAACAACTGCACCGCTTCGCACGAGGTCGTCAAGGTGGCCGCCGCGACCGGCACCACGGGTCCCCCGACCACGCAGACCGATCCGCCGCCCAAGGGCTCGCCGGGCCCCGCCGAGCCGCCCGCCGACACCGCCGCGCCGGCGGTCACGGTCGCCGATCCCGTGCCCGGATCTCGAACGGCCTTGATGACGCTGGCCGGAGCCGTGGGCACCGCACCCGGGGATGCGAGCAGCGTCTCGATCGACATCTACGCGGGCTCCAGCGCCACGGGCACCCCCGTCCAGTCGCCGGCGGCGACGGTGTCGGGCGACGGCTGGTCGGCGGCGGCCGTTCCGCTGGACCCGGGCACCTACACGATCAGGGCGACCCAGGACGACAAGGCCGGCAACCACGGGCGCGCGACCAGCACGTTCACCGTCCCGGTCACGCTGCTGGCGGCCGGCGACATTGCCGCGTGCGGCTCCACCGGCGACGACGCGACGGCGGCGCTGCTCGGCCTCCGCTCGGGGACGATCGCCGCGCTGGGAGACAACGCCTACCAGTCGGGCACCGCCACCGAGTTCCAGGACTGCTACGACCCCAGCTGGGGACCGTTCAAGCCGCGCACGCTGCCCACGCCCGGCAACCACGAGTACCTGACGGCCGGGGCGGCCGGCTACTTCGGCTACTACGGCGCGGCCGCGGGCGACCCGGCCAAGGGCTACTACAGCTACGACCTCGGCAAGTGGCACATCGTGGTGCTCAACACCAACAGCAACTGCGCCGACGTTGCGTGCTCGACGGGCTCGACCCAGGAGCTGTGGCTGAGGGCCGATCTGCTCGCTCACGCAACCACCAAGTGCACGCTGGCGTACTTCCACCATCCCCGCTTCAGCTCCTACCTCGGCCCGAACAGCACCATGCAGCCGCTGTGGCAGGCGCTGTCCGACGGTGGGGCGGACGTGATCGTGAACGGCCACGCGCACGACTACGAGCGCTTTGCGCCTCAGACGCCGACCGGCGCGGCCGATGCCTCCACCGGCATCCGCGAGTTCATTGCCGGCACCGGCGGCGCCAGCCACCACGCGTTCGGCACGACCTTCGCGACCAACAGCGAGGCGCACGAGGGCGACGCGTTCGGGATCCTCCAGCTCACCCTCGACGACGCCGGCTACAGCTGGCAGTTCGTGCCGGAGGCGGGCCAGACCTTCACCGACGCCGGCAGCGCGTCCTGCCACTGACCCGCTAGATTGCGGCCGATGCCGCAGGCCCAGACAGCCACCCGCAGCCCGGCCGAGGTGGGTCGCTCTGCTTTCGAGGCCCTGGCCGCGCACGACATCGACGGGATCGCCGCCAACTGGCACCCGGAGGGCGTGCAGGACTGGGTCGCCCTGGGCATCTTCCGCGGCCACGAGGGCCTGCGCGACCTGTTCGGCCAGATCTTCGCGGCCACCCCCGACCTCGAGACGATCGTCGAGCGGATCGTGGCCGACGAGGGCGTCGTGATGGTCCAGTGGCGCTCGACCGGCACCTTCGACGGCGCCGCGTTCATGGGCATCGACCCGACGGGCGGGCGCGTGGAGCTCCGGGGAGTGGACGTCATGGAGGTCGAGGACGGCCTGATCGTTCGCAACACCGTCTACTACGACGGCAACGCGTTCGCCCGCGGCGTGGGCATGCTGCCCGCGCAGGACTCCGGCGCCGAGAAGGCGATGATCGCCGCCTTCAACGGCGTGACCAAGGTGCGCCGAGCCATCCGCGAGCGGTCGGGCTGATGCAGGTCCTGATCGCGCTCACGGTCGGGCTGGTCTTCTGGATCGTGGCCTGGGCGCTGGGCATCAAGGCCTTCGACGCCTTCATGGTCACGGCTCTCCTGGTGGTGCTCGCGGCCGCCGCGCGCATAGCCGAGCCGTACATCCGCGAGCGCCTGCTGCCGTAGTCCCGCGGTTGGGGCGCACCATTAGAGTGCGCATCGGATGGCCTCCAACGAGAGCTTCACCGGGCTTGTGGGCTGCCGGCTGCCTCTCCAGCTGGCGTCGCTCGGGGGACCGGTGGGAACGCCCGCGCTGGCGGCCGCCGTGTCGGAGGCGGGCGGCCTGGGGATGATCCCCAACCCGTCCTCGGCCGCCGAGGTGGAGGAGCTCGTGGCGAGCGCCCGAGAGCGCACCGATCGGCCGGTCGGCGTCGGGTTTCTCATGCCGTTCCTCTCCAGGGACGCGCTCCAGGTCGCCGCCGCGAGGGCCGACGTCGTCGAGTTCTTCTACGCCGACCCGGATCCCGACCTCGTCCGAGCGGCCCGAGCCCATGGCGCGCGCGCCGCCTGGCAGGTCGGCTCCGCCGCCGAGGCGCTGGCGGCTGCGGGCGCCGGCTGCGACTACGTGGTGGTTCAGGGGATCGAGGCGGGTGGCCACGTTCGCGGCACGCAGCCAATCGACGCCGTCCTGGCCGAGACGCTGGGCACGGTCGACGTCCCGGTTGTCGCGGCGGGCGGGGTGGGCACCGCGGAGCGCCTCGCGGAGCTGCTGACGGCTGGGGCCTCCGCGGTTCGCGTGGGGACCCGGTTCGTGGCGGCCGAGGAGAGCGACGCCCACCCGGAGTACGTGACGAGGCTGATCGCCGCGTCAGCGGACGACACGGTCCTCACGGAGGCGTTCGGGGTGGGCTGGCCCGACGCGCCTCACCGCGTCCTGCGCGCGGCCGTCCGGGCCGCGGAGGAGCTCGACGGCCCCCTCGCGGGGACCCTGGGAGATGGAGAGATCCCGCGCTTCGCGCCGGTGCCGCCCACCCGAGAGGTCCGCGGCCAGATCGCGGCGATGGCGCTGTATGCGGGTCAGTCCGTCGGCGAGGTCACGCGCGCCCAGCCCGCCGCCGAGATCGTCGCCGAGCTGACGGCGGCGATCTAGACGACACCGTAGAAGGGTCAGGGCATCGTCGCGGACCGCGGCATGCCCGCCTTGGTCCAGTAGACGTGCGATCCGCCGACGGCGAACGAGTCCGCGTCGGTGCCGGAGTCGAGCAGGACGGGATCCTGCGCTCCGGCGTCCAGCTTGTGGACCTCGTACGGGGCCCCCGGTTGGTCCATCCAGGCGAGCGAGCCGCGGGCCGTCAGCCCCACCCCCACGACGGGACCCGACGGCTGGCCGTGGCTCTTCGCGCCGGTACGAAGGTTCACCAGGTCGAGGCCCGTGCCGATCGTCGCGCCGTGGTAGACGACGAACACGTGGAACGCGACGAAGGGCGCCGCCACGCGCAGGGTTGGCAGGTCCAGGTTGACCCCCTCAGGTGGAAGCCCCTCGACCAGCACGACGCGCTTGTTGGCGGCCAGCAGGCACCCGTAGATCCGTCCGTCATCGTGGAACGACGGGTCGGTGCTGTAGATGCGGACGCCGCCGTTCAGGTACATGGTGTGGGATCCCCGACGGGCGCAGTGCGGAGCCTTGTGCGCGCGGCGGGCCGCCTGGCTCAACGTGACACCGGCCAGCAGCGCAACGGCAAGGGCGAGTACGGCGACGATCGCCCGCTTGCGCCTCATGGCCCCACTAACACCGGCGCGTGGCAAACCGACCGGCTCAGCCGAAGAAGGTGGCCGCCGCCTCGTAGTCCTCGTCCGGAACGGTGCGCAGGGACGCGACCGCGTCCGCCAGCGAGGCCAGCTCGATCCTCCCGCCGCGCAGCGCGGGCATCGTTCCCCAGTTCCGCTCGCTGGCCGCGTCGATGGCCGCGACGCCCAGCCGCGTGGCCAGCACCCGGTCGAACGCAGTGGGGGTGCCGCCCCTCTGCACGTGCCCGAGCACGGTGGTGCGCGTCTCGATCCCGGTGCGCTGCTCGATCTCGTGCTCCAGCCGCTGGCCGATTCCTCCCAGGCGCGCGTGGCCGAACTCGTCCACCCCGCTTCCGGCGAACGTCTCCATCGTGCCCTCGGCGGGGCTGGCTCCCTCGGCCACCACGATGATGGCGAAGTAGCGGCCGCGCTCGTGGCGGCGCTCGATCAGCCGGCAGACCTCTGCGATGTCGAACGGGCGCTCGGGGATCAGGATCACGTCGGCGCCCCCAGCGAGCCCCGAATGCAGCGCGATCCAGCCGGCGTGGCGTCCCATCACCTCGACGACCAGGTTGCGGTGGTGGCTCTCGGCGGTGGTGTGCAGGCGATCGATCGCGTCGGTGGCGATCTGGATTGCCGTGTCGAACCCGAACGTCTGGTCGGTGCCGCCGAGGTCGTTGTCGATCGTCTTGGGAATGCCGAGCAGGGGCAGCCCGTCGGCATGCAGGCGCGCGGCCACCCCCAGCGTGTCCTCGCCGCCGATCACGATCAGCCCGTCCACGCCGAGCCGCTGGAGGTTCTCGCGGATTTGCCGCGGGGCAT